>CAINEZ010000217.1 GCA_903847905.1 uncultured Bacteroidota bacterium | reverse complement strand
TTATACAGATGAATTACAAGGCAACATGGATAGGTATAGCAAGGATATTGATATTTCACAATTGTCGAAAGGAATTTATAATCTCAGGGTCATTGTATCAAGTGAGAAAATTAACAAAAAAGTAGTAGTTGAATAACATTAAACAATATCAATATCAGTGCATATTTGTCAAATTATAAATCAAGCATAAACCTTTTTTTAAGGCGTCCTTAATACTTAAAAGTATGCTATTATGAAAACCAGAAACTTTTTTTTTATTTGTATTGTTGTTGTAATTTTTTGTTCTAACAATGTTTTTGCAAAAAAAGTTGATATAATAATGGCAAAACAAGTAGCATTTAACTTTTATGTTGAGCACAGCATGGTTCCAATTTCTGCAAAATCACTTTCTATAACTGAAAATTTCAGTATCTCTGAAAATGAGAATACATTATATTATGTTTTCAATTTCAGCAATGATGGCTTCGTTATTGTTGCAGCTGATAATGTAGTTCAACCGGTATTAGGTTATTCATACGAAGGAAAATACAATGACAAGGATCGGTCGCCCGAGTTTATAGATTGGATGGGAATATATAAACAACAGATAAAATATGCAATAATTTCAAATGTTCCATCTACTGCAGAAATAGATGCTGCATGGGATCATTTGAATGTTAGTTCTGACGAATTTTCCTCTGAAAAAGAAATTATGGATGTTACCCCATTATTAAATACTACATGGGATCAGGGTGCCTGTTACAATAATCTTTGCCCTGTTGATACAGCTGGATCAGGAGGACATGTTTGGGTTGGCTGTGTTGCTACTGCTATGGGACAGGTGATGAACTATTACAGATACCCGACTACCGGTCAGGGTTCTCACGGTTATTACTCACCAAATTACGGATATCTGTCTGCAGATTTTGGAGCAACAACATACAATTGGAATGGCATGACCAATTCCTGTACATTATCTAATAATTATATTGCTACATTACTTTATCATTGCGGTGTTTCGGCTGATATGAATTATGGTATTAATGGTTCTGGTGCCGATATGGGTTTAGCGGCAAACGCCCTTGTATCTTATTTTAAATATTCATCTTCAATTCAGCATGATTACAAGTATTCTTTCTCAGATACTCAATGGGAAAACCTTTTAAAAACAGAACTTGACAACAAAAGGCCAATGATGTATGCCGGATACAATACAGATGGTGGGCATGCATGGGTTTGTGACGGCTATCAGGGAACAAATTATTTTCATTTTAACTGGGGATGGAGTGGGGTTGGAAATGGTTATTATTATCTGACAGCGCTTAACCCTGCAGGGTATGATTTTACACAATTTCAGGAAGCCATATACAATATATATCCTGGAAGCGATTATCCTGCAAATTGTTCCGGACAGGTTACTATTACCGCTCCAGCCGGTACAATTGAAGACGGCAGTGGTCCTGACGATTATCAGAATAACAACGACTGTAGTTGGTTAATATCGCCAACTGTTCTTATTGATCATTTAAGAATCACTTTTGAAAGTATAAGTACTGAAGCTTCTAACGATAAGGTTATAATTTATAACGGACCAAATACTTCTTCTACTGTATTAGGTACATACTCTGGCACTACCTTGCCTGCTACGATAACTTCTACCAGTCCTTCAGTTTTAGTAAGATTTATTACAAATGGTTCTGTTACATCTTCAGGATGGCGCCTCAATTATTCTTCTGTTTATCCTATATTTTGTTCCGGTTTAGTTACTTTGACAGCTCCTAGTGATACCTTTAGCGACGGAAGCGGTTCCAACAATTATAACAACGGTTCTAACTGCAGATGGCAAATACAGCCACCCAATGCAGTTTCAATAACATTGCATTTCCTTGATTTTAATACAGAAGCTGTTAATGATAGGGTAATAATAACTGATCTTGTTAATTCTACAACATTGGCAACATACTCCGGCACTTCTCTTCCACCTGATGTAACTTCTCCCAGCGGTAAAATGATTGTAAGGTTTACTTCCAATAGTTCAATTACTTCAAGCGGATGGTCGGCTTCATATACTTCAATAATTTCCGGAGTTGAAAATTACGATATTGTTAAAAAACTTTCTGTATATCCTAATCCTGCTAATAATCATTTATATGTTTCTTTTAATGTAGCTGGAGGAAAAAATGTCAAACTTCAAATGTATAACATTACAGAGCAAATGGTTTATACAGATGAATTATTGGGCAGTATGGATAGATATAGCAAGGATATTGATGTTTCACATTTATCGAAAGGAATTTATAATCTCAGGATAGATGCATCTGGAGAAAAAATTAATAAGAGAGTAGTAGTTGAATAATATTAAATATTTTGTGAAATTAAAAGTTCCTGCTCTCCTTGTTCAGGAACTTTTTTTATTATATGAATTTAATTAATTATTTATTTATAGTTTTGTAAACTATGGCAGGAAATTCTTTCGGGCAAATATTCAGGCTTACAACATTTGGCGAATCTCATGGTTTTGCTGTGGGAGGTGTTATTGATGGTTGCCCTCCGGGTATAAAAATAGATACTACATTTATTGCTGATGAAATGAAACGCCGCAGTCCCGGACATATTATTTTTTCAAGCACACGTAAAGAAGATGATAAAGTAGAATTCATTTCCGGAACAGTAGATTTCATAACTACAGGAGCGCCTTTGGCTTTCATTGTTAAAAATACAGATCAAAGACCTTCAGATTATTATCATTTTAAAGACTTGCTTCGCCCTTCTCATGCTGATTATACAACTATTCAAAAATTTGGTATATTTGATCACAGGGGTGGCGGCAGGGCATCTGCGCGCGAAACTGTCGCAAGAGTTGTTGCAGGTGCAATTGCAAAATTAATCATGGCAAAATATAAAATCAACATTCATGCTTTCACTTCTTGTATCGGAGATATTTCTTTAAAAACAAATTATAAAGTTGATATTACTGCAATATATAATGACCCTCTGTATTGCCCTGATAAAGTAGTATCTTTAAAGATGCAAAAACTATTAAAGCAACTTCGGAAAGAAGGTGATTCAACGGGAGGAATTGTTTCCTGTTTTGTCCGAAACTGTCCTGCAGGGTTAGGAGAGCCTGTTTTTGATAAACTTTCTGCTGATCTTGCAAAAGCCATGATGAGTATCCCTGCTTCAAAAGGATTTGAATATGGCGAAGGGTTTGCCTCTATTGATATGAAAGGTTCAGAACACAATGATTCTTTCGAAAATAAAAAAAGTAAAATAGTTTTTTCGTCTAATCATTCAGGCGGCATGCAGGGCGGTATAAGCAACGGTGAAGATATTTATTTTAATGTGGCATTTAAACCTGTTTCCTCAATATCTAAAAAGCAAAAAACTGTTGATATAAAAGGAAATGAAACAGAAATATCGGTTACAGGGAGGCACGACATTTGTGTTGTTCCACGCGCTGTTCCTGTAGTAGAAGCTATGACAGCGCTTGTAATTACGGATCACCTCTTAAGATTAAAAACACTGAAATAATATTAAGCACAACAAATTAATTCATGAGAAAAATATTTCATTTAAGATTTTTATTTATTCTTTGTGTGCTTTTATATTTATGCTCTTCATTATTTGCACAGGAGCAGGAGGGAGATGATGCCTGCAAGGTGAATAATAAAAAAGCAGAGAAAATTTTTAAACAAGGCGTTACGGAAATGAAAGATAGAAAATATTCAGATGCGGTAAGACTTTTTAGGGAGGTTATTGATATTGAACCGGAATATACTGATGCTTATTATGCGCTTGGTAAAATTAATTTATTAAAACAATCTGCATCCAATACTACTACATCAAATATTAATTACCTTGCATCGGTTAAAAAATATTATCAAAAAGTGATAGAGCTTTGTCCAACTTATGATATAAATTGTTACTACATTTTAGGTGATATTTTTCTAGGTGAAGAAAAATTTGATTCAGCTTTTTATTATATGAGTGAGTTTATCAAAGACCCTGATAAGATAAAAAACGAAGCATATTATAATCATGCCGACAGCGTAGTAACTTTCACAAAGACTATGAAAACACTAAAAGCGAAAGCAGTTCCCTTTAACCCTATGGTTGTAAAAAATATTTCTACTCCGCTTGATGAATACCTTCCGCTAATCTCTCCTGATAATGAAATGGCGTTGTTTGTCAGAAAAATTAAATTGTCTAAATCTAAAGACATGCTCTATAATCAGGAAGATAAGTATAAGGAAAAATTTATGTTTAGTATAAGGAACAAGGATGCCGAATTTGATGAAGGACAGGAAATGCCTTATCCTTTTAATACTACAGAAAACCAGGGAGCAGCGACTATTACTAAAGAAAATAAAATATTATATTTCGTGTATTGTGATTATGCAAAAGGTAGTATTTATTACAACTGCGATATATGCCAGTCGGAATTAAAATATAATGGTTCCTGGTCTGAAATTAAAAATCTCGGGGCAAAAGTAAATGGAGCCAAAACATGGGAATCGCAGCCATCAATATCTTCTGATGGTAAAACATTATATTTTATAAGCGACAGGAGCGGCGGATACGGTGGGTATGATATTTATAAAACAACAAAAGATTCAAGCGGGGAATGGACTTTGCCGGAGAACCTTGGTCCCAACATTAATACTGCGGGAAATGAGAAAACTCCATATATCCACACTGATGACCTTACTTTATATTTCTCTTCAACAGGTTGGCCTGGACTTGGTGGGTACGATATTTATTATGCAAAAAAAGGAGATGACGGAAAATTCGGTAAGCCTAAAAATATCGGCTATCCTATAAATACAGAAGCGGATGACGTTGGATTTACAGTTAGTACCGATGGACATTACGGGTATTTTGCTTCAAATAAATATTCTGGACCAGGTGGATGGGATATTTATTATTTTGACCTTTATCCTGAAGCAAGGCCTGATACAGTACTATTAGTTAAAGGAAATGTTAAAGATTTATTAAAAAATGAACCTACCACTGCAAAAGTGGAATTGAAAAATGTTAAAACAAAACAAGTAACAGAAATCCCTGTTGATTCTGTTACCGGCAAGTACATTATTGCAACTGTATTTCGTAATGATTATATACTTACTGTAAAGAAAGCAGATTATGCATATACTTCAAAATACATTTCCAAAGAAGACACAACAATTACTAATAAACCTACTCAGGTTAAAATTGATTTTGATGTAAAACCTATTGAAGTTGGCGAATCATACAGGTTAAACGATATTCATTTTGCTTATGGAAGCTATGAATTAACTAATAAAAGTAAACTTATCATTGACGGGTTTTTCGATTTTTTGAATGACCATCACACAATGAAGGTATCAATTGACGGGCATACCGATAATATTAGCGGCGCTGAATTTAACCAGACACTTTCAGAAAATAGGGCTAAAGCGGTTTACAATTATCTAGTTAATAAGGGGGTTGATGCATGGCGCTTAACATATAAAGGATATGGGCTTACAAAACCAATTGCATCGAACGACACAGAAGAAGGCAGAGCAAAAAACAGAAGAACAGAATTTGTAATCTTAGAAAAATAGTTTTATACTTTCAAATAAGTCAATGAAAAGTTGATATTTGATAAATTAATTAAAAAAATAGTTTTTTAGAAAAATATATGTTAATTTTGTATCATTAATGATAATAAATAATTATTTATTTGGTATTTGGTAATATTAATGTCTAAATAATCTAAGAAAAATTAAAAAAATTAGACAATGAGAAAATTAAAAATAATATTCCTGCTTTTCGCTTTGCATTTTGCACTTTGCATTTTTATATGCAATAAAACTTTTTCACAAAACGGTGTATCTATAAATTCATCTGGAGTTCCATCTGATCCTTCAGCCATGCTTGATATATCAAGTTCCTCAAAAGGATTGTTAATACCACGTGTTTATTTAACATCTACTACTGATGTAATAACTATACCAAATCCTGCTAATTCATTATTAGTTTTTAACCTTTCAGCTACAATGGTTGGCGGAGGTATAGGTTTTTGGTATTACGACGCATCAATACCTGCGTGGGTACAAGCAATGGGTCCTGTAGGTGCTAGCGGAGTTACAGGCGCAACTGGTGCTAATGGAGCAATCGGCGTTACTGGTACTACAGGTGATACAGGACTTCCAGGCATTCCTGGTGTTACTGGTCCTACAGGTGATACAGGACTTCAAGGCGTTCCGGGTGTTACTGGTCCTACAGGTGATACAGGACTTCCAGGCGTTCAAGGCGTTCCGGGTGTTACTGGTCCTACAGGTGATACAGGACTTCCAGGCGTTCAAGGCGTTCAAGGCGTTCCGGGTGTTACTGGTCCTACAGGTGATACAGGACTTCCAGGCGTTCCGGGTGTTACTGGACCTACAGGTAATACAGGACTTCCAGGCATTCCTGGTGTTACTGGTCCTACAGGAAATACAGGTATTACAGGAGCCACAGGCGGAACCGGAGTCATGGGTAATACAGGTAGTACAGGAGTCACGGGTAATACAGGTAGTACAGGAGTCACAGGCGCAACCGGAGTCACGGGTAATACAGGTAGTACAGGAGCCACTGGCGCAACCGGAGCTACAGGTAATGCAGGTAATACAGGAGTTCACGGTCCTACGGGCGCAACCGGAGCTACAGGTATTGCAGGAATTGCAGGCGCAACCGGAGCTACAGGTATTGCAGGAGTTGCAGGTGCAACCGGAGCCACAGGCAGTGCAGGAGTTGCAGGTGTAACCGGAGCTACTGGTAGTGCAGGAGTTACAGGTGCAACCGGAGCCACTGGCAGTGCAGGAGTTGCAGGTGCAACCGGAGCTACTGGTAGTGCAGGAGTTACAGGCGCAACCGGAGCTACTGGCAGTGCAGGTGCAACTGGAGCTACTGGCTCAAGTGGTACAACTGTTATAACCGGATCTACAGGTACAACAAAATATCTTCTTATATTATCAGGAGGTGATTTAACCAAAGGTCCTACTGGTGTAACAAGTGATAATGGAATTGTTCTAAAAAGTTCAATTGGCGATTGCTGGAAAGTATCTGTTGATAATTATGGTAATCTTACTACAATAAAGACAGTTTGCCCATAATAAATAAAAAAATATCCCGTAAAATGATACTAAAATAGTTCTTGAAAATCATTTTATTATAAGAAATATTTTTGTTTACGAAAAAGGAATTATGAACCGTTCATAGTTCCTTTTTCTTTAATCCTTTTCTGTATAATTTGAATGACTTATATTTTTATAGGTAATCCGTAAACAGTATTCGGTAATCAGTCTTAATCCACTGATTACTAAATTCATTTTTTAGTGCGATACAGGCGTATAATAAGCCTGAGCTTTAGGTAAAAATTCTTTAATAGCTTTGATCCTGTTTTCATCACTTGGGTGTGTACTTAAAAACTGAGGAATTTTAGTTCCTGTTGAAGATTTCGCCATTCTCTCCCATAAATCAACTGCTTTAGAAGGATCGTATCCGGCAAGCGCCATAAAAACCAATCCTATTTTATCGGCTTCATATTCATGGAGGCGTGAATATGCAAGCATTCCAAGCACGGAGCCAACACCATAACTCATTAGAAAAATATTTTTTATTTCTTCTGGTTTTTGAGATAAAGCAACACTTAGGCTGACACCACCTAATAATACTACCAATTGCTGACTCATTCTTTCATTACCATGTCGGGCAACTGCATGAGCAATTTCGTGACTCATTACTACTGCAAGCCCTGTTTCGTCTTTAGTATAATCGAAAATACCCGAATACACCACAACTTTCCCGCCGGGCATGCACCATGCATTAACTGTTAGACTGTTCACAAGGTTGAAATCCCATTTGTAGTTACTAATACGTTTGGAAAGGCCTTTGTCTTTCATAAATTTAATAACCCCCATTTTAATTTTACTACCAACATTCCTAACCATAATTGTATTGGCTTCTGATGCAGATGCTGGCGGGTTTTGAGTAAGAAATTCCTGGTAACTTGTGAGGCTCATACTCAGCATCAGGCTTTCAGGAAGTAGTTTTAATTGCTTTCTATTTGTAATAGGAACTTTTGAACATGAAAATATAAGAATTACAAGCAACAGGCTAACAATGGATTTTGACTTTTTCATATTAAAATTTATTCAATTGTCGTAGTAAGGTTGCGATTTATTAACGCTTTATTCATAGGTTCCAGTTCATCAAAAGGTCCAGTTTTAACCGTGCATTTACCTTTGTAATGAACAATAAAAGCGCATTGTTCGGCTTGTTCAGGCTCATGTTTACATATTTCAATTAAAGATTGAATTACAAAATCGAATGTATTGAAATCATCATTGTGAAGGATCAGTTCTTTTGGGGATAACACCGATTCTTCGTTATTTTCTTTAGGATACGATTTCTGCTTGACCATAATAATTTTAATTCAAATAAACTTTTTTCAAAATTAATAATAAATATTTTATAGTTTGGCGTGGATTTGAAATAAGATTTTTTTACCAATCTAAAATATTAAAACCCGCATCTGTTATTTATGCGGTTTTTTTTTAATTATTTACAAGTTTTTCCAGATGTCGTGCTCCATCTCAATAATATCAATCTCTATTCTTTCTGCTTCTTTGTTAATTTCGTCTCTTTTTTTATAATCAGAAATTTTTCGGTCCCGAAAGTTACCCTCTTTGTATATAGCGCTTGCGAAGCAACGAAAAAAGAAAAGGTCGTCAACATTTTTAATTTCAGTTGGCAAGTCTTTGCCATTTAATTTTTCATGAGCAAGGCATTTCCTGATCTCAGGAAAATAAAGCCAGTACAGATCAACGGTATCGTGCGTTAAAGTATCCACAGAAACAGGACAAAGCCCTATTATTCGTGATTCGGAAACCAATCGTTCATTATCAAAAAACCAATCTTCCTTTATCTTGTAGCCGATAATATTAATTCCATTTGTATTGATCTCATTGGGTTTTAAAGGAATCAGAAATTCATCGTCTTTTGTGCTGTAAGCAGTAATACTACCTTTGCTAAGGTTTGTTGAAATAATTTTTTGCAGCATACCGTTTTCAAAAAGCAAAGAATTTTTTTCAACAGGTATATATCGCCACACACGCTTTGACATTACTATCATTTTTTCCTTTAGCGGAAAATACTCGATATAACCGTCTTTATTATATTTTAAATTATACAGCGTAATTTCCGATTGCTTTTCAGGAAATATTTTTTCAAAAGAAAACGGATTTTTGTAATCCCGTTCTGTACAAATTTTTCCAGTAGAATCCCAAAGTGTCCATTTTCCACTACGGTAATTATTTTTGAAATTACCTTCCGCTTTCTTTTTTCCGCTTTTATAATATGAAGTGTATTTCCCGTCAATTATCCCTTGTGTAGTATGATAAACGCAAGTTAAACCGTTGTCAGTAAAAACATGCTCCTGCTTTTGAGCATTAGCGCTATAAGAAAAAAGCAGGAAATAAAAGCAAAATGTTAAAGTTGTATTTTTCATTTTTAATTGAATTAATGTTTTGATATTTAATTTCAAACGACGTCTTATTTAAACTAAAGATTGATAAGGATATTATTTCCCAATATTATTTTTCTTAACTCTTTTCAGGTTCAGCAGATTCATAGGGTTACTCGTGAAACCAGTGATATTTTTCTGACAAAACCTTATCACCTGGTCGTAATATAAAACCACAACAGGGGCTTCTTCCATCACAATACTGTCCATTTCCCTGTAATACTTAAACCTTACAGTATCATTAGTTTCATTCTGCGCTTTTTCAAAATTTTCATCAAATACTTTGTTACTGAAATGAGTATAATTAGGTCCTGCAGGGCAAAAGTTCTTGCTGTAAAAAAGCGATAAATAATTTTCGGCATCAGGATAATCAGCTATCCACGAACCTCTGAAAAAAGCAATCTTCGATTTTGCGATCATTTCACGTAAGGTTGCCGGAGGATTTACATCAATTTTTATTTTAATTCCGACATCAGATAATTGCTGTTGTATGTATTCGCACAGATCAAGATAAGTAGAAGTAGTACTTAAAGTAATTTCCGGAAGTCCTTCACCGCCAGGAAATCCAGCTTTAGAAAGAAGTTTTTTTGAAAGTTCGGGATCGTAGTCATATCCTTTCATTTTTGTGGAATCAAACGATGGCATTCCTAACGGAATAAAACCATAAATTCCCGGAACACCAATATTGTTCCTTAAATATTTCATCATCTTTTTCCTGTCAAAACCATAATTTATAGCTTTACGGACAGCCTTATCAAGCAAAGGATTTTTTTCATGCAAGGGAGAAAGTGAATCAACGAGGAAGCCAAGATATTCGGTATTAAGATATGATTGTGTCAATAAATTAAATTTGTTTTTGTACTTTGGATTTAAGCTGCCTTTTTTAGTCAGCAATTCGTCTTTGTACGCAGGATCTATGCTGTTTAAAAAGTCGATACTGCCTTTGAGAAATTCAAGAAAAACAGATTGTTTGTCGGTATTGAATGTAACAGCGACAGCATCAAGGTATGGCAAACGCTTAGTTCCGTTAAATTCAAAATAATTTTCATTTTTTACAAGGACCAACTTCACTCCTTCTTTCCACATTTTAAATTTAAAAGGACCTGTTCCCACAGGATGTTTCCTGAAATCTTTCCCGTAATGTTCAACGACTTCTTTTGGTACCACAGAACAATATTGCATGCTTAAAAGCCCTAAAAAAGGTGGCGAAGGGTTCTTTAAACAAATTAATAAGGTAGTATCATTTAATGCTTTGAAATTAAATTTATTATCATTTAACAAATTGTTCACATTATTAAATATCCAGGCGCCTGGTGATGCTATTTTGGGATCAATGATCCTGCTAAAACTATAAACAAAATCGGAGGCAATTACTTTACGCCCTTTCCCGCCTGCCTGTCCGGTAGGCAAGTTTTTGAAAAGTTCATTATCATGAAAAAAAACATCATCCCTGAGATAAAAAGTGTAGATCAAACCATCATCCGAAATTTTCCATGATCTTGCAATACATGGCAAAATTTCAAGGTTATCATCAAGTTGTACAAGCCCGTTATATATTTGATTGGTCGCCCAGATACAAGCCTGATCCTTGGCAAAAGCAGGGTCTAACGAAGTGATGCCGACAGATTCATTGTAACGGAAAACAGTTTTATCTTTATCATCCGCAGCATTCCTGCTACATGACGATATAAGAAATATTGAAAAAATAAAAATGATAAAGTAATTCTTCATCGTAACAGGAAAAATTAATTTTCAAAAGTAAAATTAATTTAGCATGAATAAGAAACTGTTTATATTTCTTTAAAAGGTACATTAAACCCCCTGCCTGCCGGACAGGCAAGCACTTCGGAGTTCTTAATTCATCCTATTTGCTAACACATCAGGTTATACTTGAGGTTATTCATTTTAAAGTCCTTCAGACTTCATCTTCCTGGAAACCCTGAATAGTGTTTAATTTTAATAACCGTGGGTATAACACATGGTTTTTAAACCAAATGCAGATACAACCCAGTGTGGGTTGAACATCATGATAAACAAATGAAACAAAATTTAACCAATCTTTAATTCACAAATATCTATATTTGTTTGTATCTTTATTTAAACTCAAGTCCGGCTAATCATGGAACAGGTTCCACATGAATATTTACTTCTACTTTTTTCAGCTTTGCTTCAATTTCTTTTTCAATGGCATCGCAAATGTCGTGCGATTCTTTTACTGAGAATGAAGCTGGAACTTCAAGGTGTAAATCTACATATCTATAATTACCGGCTTTTCTGGTACGCAGTTGATGAAAAGAAATATTTCCGATTTTATTATTTTCAATAGCTTGTTTAATAATTGCTATTTCATCATCAGGGAGTTTTACATCAAGCAAAGGAGAGTATGCTGTTTTTAAAAGAATGAAAGATTCTCTTAAAATAAGCATAGCTACAAGTATTGCGACTATAGGGTCGAGTATGTATAAAGGATATCTAAGTATAAAGCCCGAAATCCATATCAATCCAAGCCCAACAGCAACTCCCATTGAAGTATAAACATCCACTTTTAAGTGCAGCGCATCTGCTTCCAAAGCAATGGAATCTGTTTCTTTTGCTACTTTATAAAGTCTTTGGGATACGACAATATTTACTACTGCCGAAACAAACATCACAATAAATCCCCAATCAAGATTATCAATTTCTTTTTGATGGAGGATTTTATTCACTGCCTCATACATTATCCAGATTGCTGCAATAAATATCAATAAGGCTTCAATTACACCGGAAATGTTCTCGAACTTTCCATGACCGTATGGGTGTTCTTCATCTGGTTTTTTATCTGAAATCTTTACTGAAAAAAAAGCAATGATGGCTGCAAGCAGATCCATTGTGGAATGTATAGCTTCTGAAATAATACTAACAGACCCGCTTAAAATTCCTACAAGCGTTTTCATAATGATGAGGAATGTGTTAGAAATTATGGAAAGCCTTGCAGTCCTTACTTTTTTATTTATCATTATTTTAGAATAGTTTTATTAAAGAAGCCCGTTTAATATTGCTCTGATAAAAATACTATAATTAAATTTTAATTTATCATTGTAATTTCCAAGATTTATTTTTGTCCAGTATATATCAAATCCAGGGTTTACAGAAATAGATTCACTAAAATTCAACTCAACGCCGCTGCCAAAAAATCCTCCCATCCCAACACCGCTTTGTTTTATATTATAGTAAGTATAATAATAGTTTGCTATACTATATTCAAGATTTTCGATTTTAATTTTATTATCAATAAATTTAGTTGAATTTATATTATATCCCAATTCAATATATGGTCTGTTTTTCTTTTTAGGGTAAAATGTATAACTATAGCCTATGTCAATGTTGGCACGTTGTTCCGATCCGGAAATGGCTTCCTGCTTATATTCGGGTTCAGAAGAAAAATTATTTGGATCTTTAATTACTAAAGTGAAAACATCATTTGTTTTTAATTTGCAAAAATTAAACTGCATAAAAATGCCTGAATTTTTAAAATTATATTTCGTGAAAAATCCGATTAAAAAAGCTGGCGAGTATTTCATTTCTATTGGCAGTCCCCCTTTGGGTAAGTAAAAATCATATATTAAAACTTGCTTGATATTTTGATAATTTAATGGATAATTTATTACAGAGTCCACTTTATTTACTCCGGTTTTGTTTTCTTCGCTTCCGTTATAATATTGAGCGGTATAACGATTTGCAAAATAAAATCCCATATTTACGCCAAAATAAAAACCATTATTGCTCTTCTTATGTTTAGTTGAATCAAAAAGAAAAATATTTTTTTCAGAAGGGTTTATTGATTTAAAGAGCGGAACCTGCAAACTAAACTGGCAGTTTGCCGAAAAGCAGAGCACAACAAGAGTTGTAAGAGAAAATAATTTTACGAAAAGTTTTGATATCATAATTTTCAATGGGTAACACAAAGATAAACTTTCTATAAAAATGTAAAAGCCTTTTAGGGATAAAAAATCCCAAAAGGCTTGATTTTTCTGGTGACTCCGGAGGGATTCAAACCCCCAACCTTCTGATCCGTAGTCAGATGCACTATTCAGTTATGCTACGGAGCCAATTATTCTCTTTAAATATTCCTTACCTGATCCAAATTTTAAATATTTTTCTCTGATTCGGGCTTCAGGTCTATCATTAATTTCTTCTGTACAGACCAAAACCCAAGGAATATATCCTTTTGTTGATCTGGTTTTTCCATTATTATGTTCTTTTAACCTTCTTTCAATATTCTCTGTTAAACCAACATATAATCTTTTATTAATCTCACTTTTTATTACATAAACTTTATACATATTCCTTGTCAGATGCACCCTGCCTGCCGGCAGGCAGGTATTCAGTTATGCTACGGAGCCAATTATTCTCTTTAAATATTCCTTACCTGATCCAAATTTTAAATATTTTTCTCTGATTCGGGCTTCAGGTCTATCATTAATTTCTTCTGTATAGACCAAAACCCAAGGAATATATCCTTTTGTTGATCTGGTTTTTCCATTATTATGTTCTTTTAACCTTCTTTCAATATTCTCTGTTAAACCAACATATAATCTTTTATCAATCTCACTTTTTATTACATAAACTTTATACATATTCCTTGTCAGATGCACCCTGCCTGCCGGCAGGCAGGTATTCAGTTATGCTAAGGAGCCAATTTGTAATGCAAAATTAATGAAAAAAATTTATTATTCACTCATTTATCCATTATTACCAATTTTATTTCTACTCTGTGGAATTGGAAAAGTTGTTCGTCATAATTAAAAATTTTGCAAAAGCAGAATATTAGTTTCTTTTGTCCCCACCTTACGGATCGCCGAAAGCAATTTCTTTATTTTTTTCAATATTTTTTGTATTCGGTGCGAGACTCGAACTCGCATTACTTGATTGAGAATCAAGACTCCTAACCCTTAGAGGAACCGAACGTATTTTTTTTATTTTAACTTGTTTATATATTGTATGCAAAATTAAAAAATTATTAGACAAATAAAAAACAAGTGCAGTAAAAGTATGACGTGATTATTTGCAGAAAACTAATGATAAACATTGCTGTTAGTTTTGGGAAATGTCGCATCAATACATAAGTTGGCATAAAGCAAGCAAACCTTGCTAGTTCTTCCTAAAGGACAGGAAGGCAAGCAGGCAAGGTATCCATCCAGTTTGCAGTGTAAATTTCAATTATTTATTCAAGGTAAACACCCGAACCGATAAAATAATTTGTATGGGGAATTGGTTCTACATAACCAAGTTTCTTCTTCTCGCCGGTATCGCCGGGTTTTATCCAATAGTATTCAACATAGCCGCCTCCACTTTGAGCCATAGCGGAAAGTTCACGGATCACGTAATTACCATGTGTGTCAGTGTAATCATATAAGTTCTGTCCCTGCAGGTTTTTTTGACGGGCATGTGCAATATTTATGCAGTTATAGTCATAAACATAAAAGTAGCCAGAGCTATCGGGATAAAAACTTATCAAATCGATAGCAAGACGGATAAATTTAATTTTAGTGGAATCGTCATTCATTTCAAGAACCGCTTCACCAATTGAAACTGCATAAGAGTGGACATAGGCAATCGCTATTTGCTTATTCCATTCAAGATTACTCTCCGAAGTATTATTGTTAGTATTATTCACCGATGAATTTCCATTTTTTTTACATGAAATAAAAAGCAGAAGAATTATTATGATAAACATGTGGAATAGTAACCATGCCCTTCTTACTAATTTTTTCATTTTATTTTATTTTTTTTATAGAATTGGAATAATAACAAAATATCAATCAACAAAAATAAATAATTTCTTTCGAAGAACATAATGCACATAGTTATTTTGACGTCCTGCATATTTTTTGAAACTGGAATTTATTACAAAAACCTTAGCAATCTCTCAAAACACTATTAGATTTTTTTTAATAAAATTATCATGAACCCTAAATAAAAAATAAAGCAACACCTGCTACGCTTATAACTGCTCCAATAATTTCTTTGACAGTAACTTTTTGTTTCATGAAAATAATTGACGGTGGAATTATCAATATTGGCACAATTGCCATAATAGTGGAAGCAATACCGGCATTTGTGTGCTGTACAGCATATAATGAAAAAGAAACACCAAGGAATGGTCCAAAAACAGAGCCTGCAAAAATTCGCTTCATTGCGGGAATATTTTTTACAGCGCTAACTACATTGCGCCATTTTTTCCAAATGCTTATAACGATTGCAAAGCCTATAACACCTGTGATAATTCGAATTTGTGTCGCTGCAAAAGCATTGTAATTACCCATCCCGACTTTGCTAAACACTAAACCTACAGCTTGTCCCACTGCTCCTATAAAAGCGAATAATATCCCTTTCGGAGAATGTGATATTGAAAACTTCTTTTCATCTATTTTGCGATTGACAATAACAAGTGCAATACCGCCAATGGTTAAAATCATGCCAATTATATTAAACAGGCTTAATATCTCTCCAAGCATCAGCCAGCTCATTAAGGCTGTTATGGGAGGAACCAAAGTCATGATCAGCATTGAAATGCGGGAACCAACAATAGTAAATGATTTGAAAAGAAAAAGGTCGCCAATTACAAAGCCTACAAATCCTGATATGGAAAGCCATATCCATGCATGGCAGCTTGCATCAAATGGCAATAACATATTTCTTGTAATCAATGAAAAAATACTGAGGAAAACTAATGCCAACGCTAATCGTAACAGGTTAACAGCAACAGAGCCAACTTTGTTACTGGCCGATTCTAATGCGAGTGCAGTTACAGTCCAGCAAAAAGCTGTAAATAATGCGGCAAATTCGCCTATGTGAAATGAAAACATTCCTTATAAAACTTTTGAAATATTTGTCAAAGTAATAAAAAAATGTTTTATAAATTTCCTATATTTCATAGAATATATTTTGCATTTAAAAAAATTATTAAATTTGATAATTATCTTTAAGAGGAATCAATACGTTGGTCAACAAATATTTTAAACGAAAAATAAGGGTTTCACCCATTCCTGTTATCGAAACAGCAAAGCTTAGGCTGCGCCCTTTTATTTTAAAGGATTCACACAGGGTTCAGCTTTTAGCCGGTGACGAAGCTATTGCATCCGGCGCAATAAATATTCCTCATCCTTATCTTAGTGGAGTTGCAGAATCATGGATATCTTCGCATGAAAATGAATTTCTGAATGGAAATTCACTTATACTCGCTATTTCTTTAAAAGATACTGGGTTGCTTATAGGTTCTATAGGATTATACATAAATAGTAAGCATCAACATGCTGAACTTGGATATTGGATAGGAAAAGATTATTGGGGCGAAGGATATTGTTCTGAAGCTGTAAGCGGAATAATAAAATATGCTTTTGAAAAACTTTTGCTTAATAAAATTTTTGCAAATTTCATTTCCCGCAATCAGGCATCAGGCAAAGTTCTTATTAAAAACGGATTTGTTAAAGAAGGGTATTTAAAAAAGCATGTAAAATATAAAAATGATTTCGAAGATATAGAATGTTACAGTTTGTTAAAGATTGATTATTTTCAGAGAAGGAATTAATGTTTTACTATATAATCAATGGTTCTGTAATATTTTATACCGATACGGAAATGATTTGCAAAAATTTCCTATCGGCATAACAGAATCTAAGCACATTTTGCTTTGCAAATCTGCTAAGATTCTGTATACTTCCCATTACGGCTTCTTGAATAGGGAGAAATACTCTGGTCGGAAAATTCTTTTTTAAGATATTTGAAATACCCTGTAACAGCTATCATTGCAGCGTTATCAGTGCAAAACAAATGATCAGGAATAAAAACTTTCCACTTATCTTTTACCTGTTTTTTAATCATAACATCTCTTAATCCTGAATTTGCAGAAACACCCCCGGCGATTGCAACCTGGTTGATTCCTGTTTGTTTAACGGCTTTTTCAAGTTTTTTCATAAGAATGTCAACAATTGTAGATTGAATAGAAGCGCACAAATCGTATTTATTTTTTTCGATAAATAAATTATCTTCTTTCATTTTGTCGCGAAGGAAATAAAGTATAGAAGTTTTAAGTCCGCTAAAACTAAAATCCAGTCCTGCAACTGACGGGTGCGGAAAAGGGAATTTTTTATCATCACCTTTTTTCGCAAATTCATCAATCAATGGTCCGCCTGGATAGGGCAACCCTAAAATTTTTGCCGATTTGTCGAATGCTTCGCCTGCGGCATCATCCAAAGTACTTCCAAGGACTTTCATTTCAAAATAATTATTCACAAGAACAATTTGTGTATGTCCGCCGGAAATAAGAAGACATAAAAATGGAAATTCAGGGACTTCCTTTGAACCTTTTTCGGGCTGAATAAAATGCGCTAAAATATGCGCGTTGATATGATCAACTTCAATAAGCGGTATGTCAAGCCCCATGGCAAATGCTTTGGCAAAAGATGTACCTACAAGCAACGACCCTAGAAGTCCGGGACCGTTTGTAAATGCAATGGCATTTAGCTGATTTTTATTTATATTTGCAAGTTTAAGCGCTTGATCGATAACTGGAATAATTTTTTGTTGATGAGCGCGGCAAGCAAGCTCAGGAACCACACCTCCGAATTTCAGGTGTACATCTTGATTTGATATAACATTGGATAGAATTCGAGTTTCATTGATTACAGAAGCTGAAGTGTCGTCGCAAGATGATTCTATCCCTAAAATAAAAACGCTCATATTGCAGTTAATATAGAATTGTGCTGAACAATTAATTTTCAAAGGTATCAAAAAAATAAGAAAAATAGTATTATACTTTTTGCTGGCAATCTTTGTATTGCCCGCGTTTATTATTTCTCTCCTTCAGATAGGTTTTATACAGACTTTTGCTGCACAGAGATTGGCTGTTGTACTTTCTGACGAATTGCATACAGATATAACTATCGGTAGCGTTAATGTGTCTTTTTTATTGGATTTCATTCTTAAAGATGTTAAAATAAATGACCTTCATCATAACACTATGCTTGAATCGAAGGCTATGATCATTAACATGAACGATTTATTTATTGATAGAAATGTAATCAGCGTTCATAGTTTGGTGTTGGATAATCCTGTTATTAATCTGATTAAATATAAGGGTGAAAAATCGCTGAATTATCAGTTCATTGCTGATTATTTCAGTTCAGGAGATACTACTTCTGCCAAAGGTGGTAAGAATTGGAAAATATGGATAGCAACATTTAAACTTATTAATGCCTCATTCAAATACCAGGATCAGGATGAAACTAAGCAGGACAAAGGCATTGATTTTAACAACCTTGATCTTACCGGTATTAATACACGGATAAACAATATTGTAATTATTGGTGATTCAATTTTTGCTGATATAAGATCACTTTCTTTAAAAGACAGAAGTGGCTTTGATCTTAAGAAATTTTCTGCATTGGCTAAAGTGAGTACTCTTGGGTTAAATCTTAAAAACCTTCATTTGGAAACAGCCACTACAAGGCTATCTATGGATTTAGAATTTAAATATAAAAGCTATGAAGATTTCAATAGTTTTATTGATAAGGTTAAAATAAGCGCTTTATTCAAACCTTCTAAGATAGATTTGAATGATATCGGATTTTTTGCTCCTGATTTATTGGGAATGAATGATAAAATTAATATTGCAGGAGAGGTGAGAGGAAAAATTTCTAACCTTAAAGGGAAAAAATTTCAGCTTTTATACGGCAGATCAACTTATTTTATTGGGAATTTCAATATTTCAGGGTTGCCTGATATAGAAACTACATATATCCATTTCAACATCAGTAATTTTTTTACCTGTCAGTACGACCTGCAAACTTTTATCCTTCCTTCAACATCAGGCTTAACGCATCTTGAGCTTCCCGACGAAGTTGCAAAACTTGGCAATGTCAGGTTCAAAGGAAATTTTACAGGTTTCTATAACGACTTTGTCGCATATGGCAATTTCTTTACTGATATGGGAAATATATCAACTGACCTTACCTTGAGAAAAAATCATTCAACCAACAAGATCGAGTACAATGGGAAAGTGGCAACCGCAAACCTGAATATTGGTGATTTACTTGGTATGCAGAATGAACTTGGATATATTAGCATGGATGCTAATGTAACGGGTTCCGGCCTGGATGCGGAAAACGTAGCAGTTAATATTAAAGGAAATATTGCTGCTATTGATTTCAACAAATATAATTATAAAAATATTAATATTGAAGGTGATCTTGCAAAAAAGAAATTTAACGGGTTTCTTAGGGTTGACGATGAAAATGTAAAACTTGATTTGACAGGTATGATTGATTACAGCAAAGATCTTCCTGTTTATAATGTGAAATCGAAAATTGAAAACCTGCGGCTTTCAAAATTGCACTTCCTCGAACTTACCGGAGATTCTGTATCATCGTTATCATCAAACCTCGAGTTGAATTTTGAAGGAAATGCCATTGATAATATTCAGGGTACCATTCATGCTAAGAATACCTCATATACTTATAAAGGTGATAAATATTTCCTGAACGATTTTAAATTCATTAACACGGCTGAAAAGAATGGAAACAAAACCATAGATTTGAAATCGGATTACGTTGATGCCAACTTTTCTGGTAATTTCATGTTCAATGATCTTTATCTTTCCTCGCTTAAATTTATTAAAGATTACCTTCCATCATACAGTTCATGGATCAAAGAAAAACTTGACAGTATTCCCGAACAGAATTTTGTTTATTTTATAAGGTTGAAAAATACAACACCTTTAAGCAAGCTGTTCATGCCCGAAATTTATGCTTCGCCTAATACTGTTCTTAAAGGAAGCTATAACTCCAAGCAGAGTATTCTTGAACTGAACTTTTCATCTGCAATTTCAAAATATCAGGATACTAAATTCAAGGATTTCTTTTTAAGTTGTAAAACAAAGGATTCGAAAATATATGTAAATGTGGGGGCGCAGCAAATAGAGCTGTCCGATAGTATTGGATTAGATAATGTAACTCTTAAAAGTGTTACGAAAAATGATACTATTAATTACAAACTTGCATGGGAAAATAATAATGATAAAATAAAAAACAGTGGAAACATCAATGGCTTTTTATCATTCTTAAGTAAGCCACGAATGGAAATGAAATTTACTGATGCCAGTTTGGTAATAAATGACTCTACATGGACAATTGAACATGGAAATGATATTGTATTTGATAGCACAGCTGTTAATATTGAAAACCTTGTTTTTTTTACAAATAATCAGAAACTGAAAATTTCAGGGACTATTTCTCATAATCCATCTGACCTGATGAATGTGAGTTTTACAAAATTCAATATTTCCGATTTTGATATGCTTACAACTTCCTCGAATGTTGATATTGATGGTTACCTGACGGGAGAAGTTCAAATTTATGATATTTATAGATCTGTTAATATAGTGTCGAATCTTTCAGTTGATGAATTTTATGTAAACAAGGATAAACTTGGAAAAGCTCTATTATCTACTTCATGGAATGACAAGGGAAAAGTTGCATCAATAAATGCGGATATTTTTTACGAAGGTTCATCCGGTTCTAATAAGCCTATATCAATTGCGGGATACTATTATCCTGAACGTAAAAAAGAAAATTTTGACATTGATATAAGTCTTGCGAATTTTAAACTTAAGTTACTTGAAAAATATATTTCAGGTTTTTCTTCAAACTTTAAAGGATTTGCTTCAGGAAAACTTAAATTAAGCGGTACGCCTGAGGAACCTAATCTTTACGGGCATTTATTCATGATAGTTAAAGGCTTTAAAATTGATTATCTTAATGAAAATTATTCTTTTACCGATAGTGTTTTAGTGACGAAAAATTCATTCTCATTTGATCATATAATTATTAATGATTCACATGGCGATACAGCTGTTCTTGACGGAAAAATTACACACAAAAATTTCAATGATTTGAATTTTGACCTTGCTATCAAGGCATATAACTTTGAATGCCTTAATACCAATGCTTCTAAAAATAGCCAGTTTTATGGCAAAGCCAATATTACCGGACTGGTAAAGATTACAGGTGATGTTAACAACATTAATATTGATGTTTCTGCAAAAACTGAGAAAAACACAAAAGTATTTATACCAATTACAAGCGAATCCGAAATTTCTGAAAATGATTACATACACTTTGTAAGCAAGAAAAACCGGACTATAAAAAATGATGATTATAATGTGGACCTTTCCGGCATCACTTTGAATTTCGATCTGGATGTTACACCCGATGCCGACCTTCAGATTATTTTTGATTCAAAAATAGGTGATATTATTAAAGCAAAGGGTAATGGAAATTTGAAAATGGAAATCACGGCTCTTGGCGATTTTAACATGTATGGCGATTATGTGATTGATGAGGGTGATTACCTATTTACATTGAAAAATGTAATTAATAAAAAATTTATTATTCAAAAAGGTTCGTCTTTAAAATGGAATGGAAGCCCTTATGATGCTTATGTTGACATTACAGCAGTTTATCCTGTTAAAACTGCTTTATATGATTTAGGTCTTCCAATAGGTAGTAATATTGACTCAGCTGTTTATAAAAAAAGGACTGACGTGAATTGCCTGCTACACATGAAAGATAAGATACTCAATCCAACCATTACATTCGATATTGAACTTCCAAACAGTAATGATGAAGCAAAAACATTTTTGAAAAGCAAAACCAATAATGAAGAAGGGATGAACCACCAGGTATTTTCTTTACTTATTCTTAACCGATTCACTGTTGGCGATCCCTTACAGAATGCTTCTTCAGGGCTTGGAAATACTTCTACCGAATTGCTTTCAAACCAGCTGAGCAATTGGCTTTCACAGATCAGCAGGAAGGTTGACATTGGAGTAAACTACAGGCCAGGTAACGATATTTCGAGTGAAGAACTTGAAGTTGCTTTATCAACACAGCTATTTAATGACAAGCTAATAATTGACGGTAATGTTGGCGTGTCGGGAAATCAGCCAAATCAAAACAATTCAGGAAAAACAAGCAACATTGTAGGCGATGTAAATATGGAATACAAATTAACTGATGATGGTCGTTTTCGTTTAAAAGGTTATAATAAATCGAATACGGTTGATCTTTTAAATACAAACTCACCTTACACTCAGGGTATAGGATTATTATATCGCAGGGAATTTGATTCACTAAGCGAACTCTTTAGAAAAAAGAAAACAAATGAAAAAAAATTGAAGTTGAAGAATTAGTAGTAAGAAGTGGATAATTTACAGTTGAGCGTGACATCACAACGAGTTGTGTCCTTCAGAAAAAAAAGTCGGTAAACATCACACTATACAGCAGCACAGGGTCGTTAAAACTTTCAAATAACTTATTCAAAAAGCACCGGATTTTTAACTTTGTTTTTTATCAAAGCAAGGTCAATAACTTCTATCATTTCTTTGATATAATGGAATGTAAGCCCTTCCAGGTAAAGAGGTTTAATATCTTCTATGTCTTTTTGGTTTTCAACAGAAAGAATGATGTTCTTAATATTTGCGCGTTTGGCAGCAAGCATTTTTTCTTTTATTCCGCCTACAGGCAGCACTCTTCCGCGCAAAGTAATTTCGCCTGTCATTGCAACATCATTTTTAACTTTCCTTTGTGTAAATATTGAAGCAAGGGCTGCAAACATTGTTATTCCGGCTGAAGGACCGTCTTTTGGCGTTGCGCCTTCGGGTACATGAATGTGAACATTCCATTTTTCAAAAACGGAATCATCAATTCCCAATTTTCGCGAATGAGCTTTTAAATATTCAAAAGCCAGCGATGCCGATTCTTTCATCACGTCGCCAAGGTTTCCAGTAAGCGTAAGATTTCCTTTACCACGGCTTATACTGGCTTCAACAAACATTACCTCCCCTCCTACCGATGTCCATGCAAGTCCTGTAGTAATTCCCGGAATGTCGCCAACCAATGCCCTGTCCTTTTGAAATTGAGGAATACCAAGTATTTCCCTTAGGTCTTCTTTGGTAATGCACTTATTATATTTTTCGCCCATGGCAATAAATTTTGCTTTATTGCGTATCACTTTGGCAATGGTCTTTTCCAGCGTTCTCACTCCAGATTCGCGGGTATAATCTTCTATTATTTTTTCCAGAGATTTTTTTTGAAAACGTCAACTGGGTTTTATCCAGTCCGTGTTCTTTAAATTGTTTTGGGACAAGGTGCCTTTGAGCAATTTCAAGCTTTTCTTCAATGATATACCCGCTGATGTCGATAACTTCCATCCTGTCGCGCAACGCGGGATGCACCGTAC
Organism: uncultured Bacteroidota bacterium; assembly: GCA_903847905.1. GTDB lineage: Bacteria > Bacteroidota > Bacteroidia > Bacteroidales > CG2-30-32-10 > CAINEZ01. The sequence continues at coordinate 18,706 of CAINEZ010000217.1, read as the reverse complement.
TTAAAGTATTTGCAGTGGCTATGAACATTACATTCGAAAGATCATAGTCAACTTCAAGAAAGTTGTCGTAAAATGCAATATTCTGTTCGGGATCTAAAACCTCTAACAAGGCTGCTGAAGGATCTCCGTTAACGGTATTGCCACTTACTTTATCAACTTCATCAAGTACGAAAACCGGATTTGAAGATTTAGCTTTTTTAATACTCTGAATAATTCTTCCAGGCATTGCGCCTATATATGTTTTCCTGTGCCCGCGAACTTCTGCTTCATCTCTAAGACCGCCAAGTGACATTCTTATATAATTTCTACCAATTGCCCTTGCTATTGATTTCCCCAAAGATGTTTTACCAACTCCCGGAGGACCTACCAGGCAAAGGATAGGCGATTTCATATCGCCTTTTAATTTTAATACGGCAAGATGTTCAATGATTCTTTCTTTAACTTTATCAAGCCCGAAATGATCTTCATCAAGAATTTCCTGCGCTCTTTTCAGGTCAAAATTATCCTGTGTTTTTTCATCCCAAGGTAGTTCAACTAAAACTTCAATGTAATTCATCTGGATGGAATACTCTGCTGCCGCATGATTCATGCGCTGGAGTTTGTTGATTTCCCTTTCAAAAACTTCGGCAACTTCGGGTTTCCATTTTTTAAGCTTTGCTTTTTCTTTGAGTGTATTTATTTGCTGTTCGTTAGGGTTACCGCCGAGTTCATCCTGAATGGTCTTTAATTGCTGATTCAACAGGTAATCGCGCTGTTGTTTATCAAGGTCAACTTTTACTTTCGACTGTATCTGGTTTTTTAATTCCAATATCTGGATTTCTTTTGTCAGGTATGTAAGAACCAGATTCGCTCTTTCAACAAGATTTGAAATTTCGAGCAGTTTTTGTTTTTCAAGAATTTGAATGTTCAGATTAGAAGATACAAAATTAATGAGAAATGCTGTGCTTTCGATATTCTTTATAGCAAATGCAGCTTCAGAAGGAATATTAGGCGAAAGTTTAATTATGTTAATTGCCAGATCACGGATAGAAGACATAAGCGCATCGAACTTATCATCTTTTGCAGGTAATTTAGCATTTTCGTATGGCAGTATCTTGGCTTTAAAATAAGGATCTGTCTGTAAACATTCTCCTAAAGCGAAAGGTTTTTTACCTTGTATAATAACAGTGGAACTTCCGTCAGGCATCTGCAACACCTTGAATATCCTTGCAATTGTGCCTATAGAATTCAGGTCGGTAAATTTAGGGTCTTCAACAGAAGTATCTTTTTGAGAAACCACTCCTATCACACGGTCTCCCTTATATGCATCTCTTACAAGGTTTATTGATTTATCCCTGCTAACAGTAATTGGAATTACAACACCCGGAAAAAGAACTGTATTTCGTAAAGGCAGAATTGGCAGTATTTCGGGCAATGCCTCTGCATTCATCTGTTCTTCATCTTCAGGCGAAAGTAAAGGGATGAATTCAGTGTCTTCGTCTAAAGCATTAGGAAGATCAAACTTTTGTAACTCAAATAAAAAATCTTTCATTATAATATCTTTTCGTGTCAATCTGTCAGAAGAACTGGTATTTTTAATAAAAACAAGCTATTGTCAAGCATTATGCCACACTTTATAAGCTCCAAGTCCCAAGTCTCAAGTCCCAAGCTCCAAGTTTCAAACAACAAGGAATATGGTATAAAGGTATAATGAAATAGGGATTACTCCTATACCATATATTCCTATACCTCTATACCCTACTTATACCTTTATTCCTCATGTTTGAATTGAACAATTTTATTTAGTTTTAATTATCAAAGACTATAAATACCTGTATTCGCGAGTAAGTTTGAATATGCTTTTTAAAATATTTTTTTCAGTTTCATCAAGTACTTTCCCCCTGCGTTCATAAACTCTTTCAGCTATTTCTAGAGCTTTAACGATATCAAAAGTTGTTAACCCAGTTGATGAGCCGCCCCATGAAAAGGATGGAATAAAATTACGCTGAAATCCATGTCCGTATATGTTAGAGTTAACTCCAACAACAGTGCCTGTATTAAACATGGTGTTGATGCCGCATTTGCTGTGGTCGCCCATAATCAAGCCGCAGAATTGCAAACCGGTATTGATAAATTTCTTTACAGGATAATTCCATAATTTTACTTCTGAATAATTATTTTTTAAATTGGAGTTATTGCTGTCTGCGCCTATATTGCACCATTCGCCAATAACCGAATTACCTAGAAAACCATCATGCGATTTATTTGAATTTGCAATAAAAACAGAGTTACTGACTTCGCCTCCAACTTTGGAATTGGGTCCGATAGTTGTTGGTCCGTATATCTTTGCAGCCATTTTTACTGTAGAATGTTCACATAAAGCAAAAGGTCCTCGAATAACGCTACCTTCCATTATTTCTGAATCAGCGCCTATATAAATAGAACCGTTTTCAGCATTTAAAACCACACATTCCAGCTTAGCGCCTTTTTCAATAAATATCTTTTCAGGATTTATCAGAGTATTAGTATCTGATGCCTTTGCAGATTTCCTGTCTTTTGTTATTAAAGCAAAATCTTCCTCAATAGCGTCGCCGTTTTTAAGAAAAATATCCCAGAGATTGTCGATCTTAATATACGGAGTATCCGTTTCAATATCTTCAATATTTTCAGAGCTTTCAATGTTGTCAATATCGCTTTCATTCAAGTAAATTGCAATAAGATTATCATCTTGAACAAGAGCCTGATCAGGCTTTAGCTTGGTAACAAGACTGACAAGTTTTTTATTTGGACAAACTGATCCATTAATCAGTATATTCTGTTTCCCTTTAATAACAGGATATTTAGCACTAAGATAGTCTTCCGTTAAAGTGGAAATTTTTACATTTAGATATTTTTCCCATTTTTCACGAATGGTTAAAATTCCTACTCTTAAATCAGCAACTGGTCTTGTAAATGTAAGCGGCAGAAGGTTGTTTCGGTTCGGGTTATCAAAAAGGATGTAATTCATTTCGGTAATTTTTAATTAAAAAAAATATTTTAATTTTTCTTATACGAAAAAAAACCCCCAAAAGTTCGGGGGATTTTCAAATAATAACATCTTATACTTATTTTATTCCTGAGTCGGTGTTTCTTTGGTATCTTTAGTATCCTTCTCGAGGTGTTTTTTATAACGGTTCCTGAATTTATCAACACGACCTGCAGTATCTACAAGTTTCATCTTTCCTGTATAAAATGGATGAGACGTATGTGATATTTCTAGTTTTATCAGTGGATATTCTTTTCCATCTTCCCAAACAATTGTATCTTTTGTTTGAGCGGTAGATTTAGTCATGAATGTATATTCATTTGACATATCTTTAAAAACCACAAATCTGTATTCTTTCGGATGAATCTCTGCTTTCATTTTTCTATAAATTGGAGTGCAAAGATAAAAGTTATATTTAAAATAACCAAATAATTATCAAAATTTGTCAGTCCTGAGGCAAGTTCAGCAGAAACTTCATAGTATCAACCCTATCCGCATAATCCCACAACTCAGGCTGCTGGCTTTTCCCGAATAATACCATGGATTCGGTATGTGCTTCTTTTGCCAGAAGGCATTGTATTTTTTCCGCGTTTTCAGAAATATTTTTCAGAACGCTTTCAATATTTGAATAGTACTCATAATGCAATACTGAAATGGGAGAAGCTAATAAAACATCTTCTTTTAAGATACAGAATCCTGTGTCAGTATGAACAACCTGGTTGATCAATAATATGGATTTCTGGTACTCATAATTATTCAAATACTTACTATGCATGGACAAGCCGTGTTTATATTTTTCAAGAGCTTCCAGCAGCATAGAAAAATTATAATTTTCAGGAACAAAAATTTTGGTAACATTCCTGCATCCAAGCCCGAAATATAAAAATATATCATCAGCCAGCTTTTTCAAATCTTCTATGTTTTCATCTCCGGTAAGAATGGCAACACTGTTCCTGTTCTTCCGGATTATATGCGGATATTTACCGAAATAATAATCAAAATACCGTGAAGAATTATCCGAACCGGTTGCAATGACAGCATCAAAACCTTTCAGCATTTCTTCGGTAAATACAATGCGATCTTTAAATGAAGATTCTATTTTAATTAATTCCGAGGCGACAGCAGGAAGAAGAAATTTATCCTGTGATGAAAGTTTACCGATAAAAATATTTCCTGAAATAAGCACGCACAAAAAATCGTGAAATCCCACAAGAGGAATATTTCCCGCCATTATAACAGCAATTTTTTTCGGATACTTAACAGGAATTTTATTTTTATAAGGGAATAACCATTCATTGAGTTTTTCTTCACACAGCAGTTCGCTGATAGCATTTAAAGAAAAGAGAATATTTTCTTCTGTAAACCAAAGATTGTGTTGATTGCTTTGTTTAATGGCTTCCTTCATTTCCGGAGGAAATCCTTTTTTCAGATAAACGGAAATTTTTTCTCCAAGTTTAGTTAGAGTAACTATCATATTTTCTATTCTCATAACAGGAGGAATTTATAGCAAAAATAAAGAAACCTTTAAGTTTTATGCAATAATATTTTAATTTTGTCATTAATATAAATATAATGAAAAAAGTTACAATTGCCTTTTTATTGAGTATTACTTCAGTTTTAGTTTTCCCACAAAATAAAGTGAACTTTCTGAAGGCAGAAGATACTTTAAAGGTTTTGGGAAAGATTATTCTTAATGGCGAAACGGATTTCATCAAATATAACGCAAACGAAAAATTCCTGACTATTTTAGAAAGCGCCATTATTTCTGACAAATCTTTTGATTATCCTTTTGATTCACTAATTACCATTGCAAGGCTTACTTCAGAAGATAAAAAACTACGAATTTTCGACTGGAATCTCAGGAAATCAGATGGAACTTATGATTATTTCGGCTTCATACAAGCATGGAGCAGCGACGAAAATAAATATGTAATATATCCACTCAAAGACAATTCAGATAATATAAAAAATCCGGAGACTCAAATTTTAGAACCACTTAACTGGTACGGGGCTCTTTATTATAAAATTATTTTTAATAAATTTGGAGGAAAGAAATATTACACTCTTTTAGGCTGGGATGGAAATAATAATATTACAAAGAAAAAGATCATTGATGTTATAGTTTTCAATTCAAAGGATAAACCTGTTTTCGGCGCCCCTATTTTTAAATACAATAAAAAAACTCAAAAAAGAATTATATTCGAATACAATGGAACGGTAAGTATGTCTTTAAAATATGATAAGCAATTCATGCTTCATGGGAAAAAGAAAAGGAAGATGATTGTTTTCGACCGCATTTCGCCACTTGATCCACAGTTGGAAGGAGTTTACCAATACTATTACCCTGAAACCAATATTTTTGATGCATTTATTTTCAGAAACGGAAAATGGAATTTCCTTAAAGACGTTGATGCCCGTAATAACGAAACTAAAGAAGAAAAAGAACATCGCAAGGAAATTATTAAGGATCAAGAAAAGCATACAAAACATTAGCTAAATGAACAAGATAAAAAGGTATATGGTATAGGGGTATAGGGAAAACACATATAACTTTATTCCTATATACCTTATGCCTTATTTCCTTTTAACTTGTAAAAATAATCTTTCCAAAGTTTGTATTATTTAAAAAAAAAATTGCAATTTTGACAGGAATAAGAACAATCATTTAGTGTAATTATATAGGTATAGGGAGGTAGAGGTAAAAGGTATAAGGGAATCCACAGCGAAGGGAAAGGAATATTTTATGAAAAAAGCAAAGCAATATAACATTAATCAAAAAGATTCTTTTAAAGTGGAAGATGTTTTTGTGAAATATAATGCTCTAAAAGATTTTACAACACTTGACGCATGGAAAAAGGCAAGGTTGGTAAAATTATTTTTTTATAAAGAAGTCATTCCGCATCTTCCCGCAGAAGAAAAGTTTAATCTCAATATGCAAATCCGTAAAGCCGGAGTGAGTGGAACGGCAAATATTTCAGAGGGGTATGGTCGTTATCATTATCAGGAAGGAATACAGTTTTATCGTATATCAAGAGGGTCTATTTATGAATTGAAAGATCACCTCATTTCTTGTTATGACTTTGAATATATAAGCAAAGACATTTTTGAAAAAGGCATTTCTTTGATAGAAGATGCTAAGGTAACTCTAAATGGTTATATTAAATTTGTAATCTCTCAAAAAGATACAAAAAAATTTAATCCTATACCTTTATAACTTTTTTATACCTTTATACCTAAATAGTAATAATTTATTAACCATATAAAACTCATATTTATTAACTATATAAAACTTATATCAAAATGAAAAAGGTTCACAATTTTAATGCAGGTCCTTCAATTCTTCCCAGAATTGCTATTGAAAACACAGCAAAAGCAGTACTTGATCTGAACGGGGCAGGAATGTCTTTACTTGAAATTTCGCACAGGAGTAAAGATTTTCAGGCTGTGATAGACGAAGCTGTTGCTCTTTTTAAAGAATTGCTGGGCGTTCCTGCAGGTTATCAGGTGCTTTTACTAGGAGGTGGAGCAAGTCTTCAGTTCTGCATGGTTCCTTTTAATCTTTTCGAAAAGAAAGCCGCTTACTTAGAAACAGGAGTATGGGCAAAAAAAGCTATTAAAGAAGCTAAGGGCTTTGGGGAAGTAGTAATTGTAGGTTCTTCAGCAGATAAAAACTTCACCTATATTCCAAAAGGGTGGAAGATTCCTACTGATGTTGATTATTTCCACATTACAACAAATAACACAATTTACGGATCTGAAATAAGAACTGATTTTGACAGTCCTGTTCCTTTAGTCGCTGATATGTCGTCCGATATTTTCAGCCGTCCTGTTGATGTATCAAAATATGCAATGATATACGGTGGCGCTCAGAAAAACCTAGGTCCTGCCGGCGCTACATTTGTAGTTGTCCGCGAAGACATACTTGGCAAAGTAAGCCGCTATATTCCTACCATGCTTGATTACAGAACGCATATAAAAGAAGGTTCGATGTTCAACACTCCTCCCTGTTTACCTATTTATACAATTATGGAAACTTTGCGCTGGTTAAAAGCCTTAGGCGGAGTGAAAGTAATGGAAGAAATGGATAAGAAAAAAGCTAAGTTATTATACGATGCTATTGACAGCAGTAAGATATTTGTAGGTACTGTAGCAAAAGAAGACCGCTCGCTTATGAACATCTGTTTTGTGATGAAACCTGATTATGCTAATCTTGAAGAAGAGTTCATGAATTTCTCAAAGTCAAAAGGGATGGTTGGAATTAAAGGACATCGTTCCGTTGGCGGATTCAGGGCTTCCACTTATAATGCATTACCTATCGAAAGCGTGCAGGCGCTTGTTGACTGCATGAAAGAATTTGAAAAACAGAAAGCATAAAAATTCTATAAAGTCAAAAAATCACGCAAAGTCGCTAAGTCGCAAAGAATGTTAAATAATATTTAAACTTTGCGTCTTAGCGTTTTTAATATGGACTACATTAATTTAATTAACCAATAAACTTAAAAAAATGACAAAAGTATTAGTAGCAACAGAAAAGCCATTTGCAGCAGCAGCAGTGAATGGAATTCGTAAGATAGTTGAAAATGCAGGTTACGAACTTGCGCTCCTTGAAAAATACACCGACCCCAACGACTTGTTGAAAGCGGTAGCTGATGCGGACGCGCTGATCATAAGAAGCGATAAAGCAACTAAAGATGTAATAAACGCAGGGAAAAAACTTAAAATTATTGTACGCGCCGGTGCAGGATACGATAACATTGACCTTGCAACTGCAACAGAAAAAGGAATTGTTGCAATGAATACTCCCGGACAAAATTCAAATGCTGTTGCAGAATTAGCAGCAGGAATGATGGTTTTCATGGCACGTGCACAATTCAAAGGTGGTTCAGGCTCTGAATTAAAAGGTAAAAAACTCGGGTTGCACGCTTATGGATATGTCCCCAGAATGCTTGCTCATATTGCAAAAGGTTTCGGAATGGAAATATATGCTTATGATCCTTTTATTCCTGAAGCAAATATTACAAAAGACGGAATTAAAGTTGTGAAAAATCTTGAAGAACTTTACACTACCTGTCAATATGTTTCTCTGCACATCCCTGCAAATGAAAAAACAAAAAAATCTATTAATTACAATCTTATGTCGAAGATGCCTAAAGGCGGGACAATTATAAATACAGCAAGAAAAGAAATAATCAATGAAGATGATCTTAAGAAAATATTAGAAGAAAGACAGGACTTTAAATATATTTCTGATATTGCTCCCGACTGCCATGCAGACTTATTAAAATATGAAGCCCGCTATTTTAGCACTCCCAAAAAACAAGGAGCTGAAACCTCGGAAGCAAATGTAAATGCAGGACTTGCAGCAGCTAATCAGATCGTGAACTTTATTAAAAACGGGGATAAAACATTTCAGGTTAACAAATAAATTTTCAAAAATGAAAAATATAATACCAGATAAAAATTTTATTGCCTATTGCGGTTTATATTGTGGCGCTTGTAAAAAATATTTACAGGAAAAATGTCAGGGCTGTAAAGAAAACAAAAAAGCAAGTTGGTGTAAGATTCGTTCATGTTGCATGGAGAATAAATATTCAAGTTGTGCTGATTGTCATACATATTCAAATGTTAAGGATTGTAAGAAATTCAATAATATAATTTCAAAATTATTTGCATTGATCTTCCAATCTGACCGTCCCGGATGCATAAATCAAATAAAAGAAAAAGGATACAATTCTTTTGCAGAATATATGGCAAATAATAAACTACAATCTATTAAAAAATAATTACTAATGTTATGTCAAGAATAATATGACGCATAGATTCTGTCTTCGATAAACTCAGACTGACACTACCCTAAAGTCAGTCTGAGTTTATCGAAGACAATCTCAAAATGATATTTTAGGTTTGACACGACACTAATTTATTAATTTATTTAAAAACTAATTCACTCAACTATGTCAATAATAAAACCATTTAAAGGATTAAGACCGCCGAAAGAGATTGTGAAAGAAGTCGCTTCACGTCCTTATGATGTATTAAATTCGGAAGAGGCAAGAGCTGAAGCAGGCGAAAAATCACTGCTGCACATTACAAAGCCTGAAATTGATTTTGCTGCTGGAACCGATGAACACACACAAGAAGTTTACGATAAAGCAGTAGAAAATTTTAAAAAGTGGCAGAAGAATGGATGGCTCATTCCGGAAAAAAAAGAAATGTATTATGTTTATGCACAAACCATGGATGGTCGCACACAATATGGACTTGTTGCCTGCGCCAACGTGGATGATTATATGAACGGCATTATTAAGAAGCACGAACTTACACGTAAAGATAAGGAAGAAGACAGGATGAAGCATGTAAGAAACAACAATGCTAATATTGAACCTGTGTTCTTCTCCTACCCTGCCGTTGCGGAAATGGATGAAATTGTAAATAATATTATTAAGAATCCCCCTGTTTATGATTTTGTTTCTGTTGATGGTTTCGGTCATCATTTCTGGCTCATTGACGATGATATAATCATAAAAAAGATAACAAATATTTTTGCAACAAAAGTTCCTTATCTTTATGTCGCCGACGGGCATCACAGAACTGCCGCCGCTGCATTAGTGGGAAATGAAAAAAGACAAAAAAATCCGAATCACAGCGGGAAAGAAGAATACAACTATTTTCTTGCTGTAATTTTTCCTGACAACCAGTTAAAGATAATTGATTACAACCGTCTTGTAAAGGATCTGAACGGCATGACTTCAGCTCAACTTATTGAAAAATTAAAGACAAGTTTTGAAGTTACAGAACGCGGAAAAGAAATATATAAACCCTCAAAGCTGCATGAATTCAGTATGTACATTGATGGCAAATGGTTCTCTCTTAATGCAAAACAAGGAACCTATAACGACAATGATCCTATCGGAGTACTTGATGTAACTATACTTTCAAAACTTATTCTTGATCAGATTTTTGGAATTAAAGATTTAAGAACCGATAAAAGAATTGATTTTGTTGGCGGTATTCGCGGACTTGGCGAATTGAAGAAAAGAGTTGACAGCGGTGAAACTAAGGTTGCATTTGCGCTTTATCCTGTTTCAATGAAACAATTGATAAACATTGCTGACACAGGAAATATTATGCCACCCAAAACTACTTGGTTTGAACCAAAATTAAGAAGCGGGCTTGTAGTACATTTATTAGATTAATAAAATAAAAACCCATGAAAAAGAAATTTTTATTATGCCTAACCCTAGCTGTTGTGATTGCAGGAGTGTCAGTTGCCATACATAGTGAAAATCTTGCTGCAAAAGAAAAATCAAAACTAAGTGGTGACTGTACTTTTAACGGAATAAAACTTTATGGAAAAGTTCAGGTGGTAGATGCTTTCCCTGATATCAAGGTAGAGGTGGTAGATGCTTTCCCTGACCTGAAAGTACAAGTAGTGGATGCTTTCCCTGAAGAATGCGGAAAATGGCAGTTTGTTGATGCTTTCCCTGATTTTAAAGTTCAATTTGTTGACGCTTTCCCCGATATTAAAATTCAATATGTAGATGCTTTTCCGGGTCAACCATAAATAAAGGTATATTGAAATGGCAATAAAACATATATTATATTTGTTTTAAAAATATAATATGAGTATTAAAGAAAATCTTTTAAAACTAAAAGATCAGATACCCGCAAATGTTAAGCTTATTGCGGTAAGCAAAACTAATCCCATTAATAAAATTCTGGAAATATATAATGCTGGATATAAAATTTTCGGAGAAAACCGTGTTCAGGAATTAATAGACAAACAACCACAACTTCCGGCAGATATTGAATGGCACTTTATCGGGCATCTTCAAACAAACAAAGTAAAATATATTGCTCCTTTTATAACAATGATAGAAAGCATTGACAGCTTAAAACTTTTGAAAGAAGTGAACAGCGAGGCGGAAAAGAACAACAGGGTTATTGATTGCCTGCTCGAAATGTATATTGCAACGGAAGAAAGCAAATTCGGTCTTGATCTTAGCGAAGCTTTTGCAATACTCGATTCTACAGAATTCAAAGATATGCGCAACATTAGAATATGCGGGCTGATGGGCATGGCAACATATACTGACTATACTGATATTGTTAGAAAAGAATTTAAAAATCTTAAATTATATTTTAATCAAATCAAAGAAAAATATTTTACTGATAAATCCTATTTTAAAGAAATATCGATGGGTATGTCTGGCGATTACCAGATTGCTATAGAAGAAGGAAGTACAATGGTAAGAATAGGCACAGCAATATTTGGTGATAGATAATTTTTTCATCTATAAACATTCTCTTTTTTCTATTAACACCAACAAATTCTATAAATTAAAATCTTTTCATTTTCGGAATTTTAATTGTCGCATTACGCTTCCACTTAATAATTCATTAACACTATCTTAACATAAACTTAATGCGGGTTTAACATTGACTTAACATAGGTATTGTTATTTTGTACCAGAAAACTAAAAAATACGACACATGAAAAAAACAAACACAAAGAAGAAATTATTAAAGACATTAATTGTAATGTTTTTATGTGCTAATACAAGTTTAATATTCGCACAGGACAAACCAAAGGAAAATAATGAAGAATTTAAACCATCAGGTAAAGTATGGGGTTATGTTTTCGGCGATTACTATTACAAAACCCATTCCGATTCGTTAAATCGCGGTAACACTCAATATGCCAACACTTCAAAAAACATGAACGCAATTGATTTCAGAAGAGTTTACCTTGGTTACGATTATAATATAAGCGAAAAGTTTTCAACAGAATTTCTTCTTGCATACGAACAGGGAACTACTTTAAGTGATGGCGTTACCAGAACAGTTTTTCTTAAAGCAGCAAATTTACGATGGAAAAATATTTTCAAGAATAATGATCTAGTTATCGGACAATCGGCTACTCCAAGCTTCCCTATGATGTCGGAAAAAATCTGGAGTTATCGTTCTGTCGAAAAAACTATTGCCGATATGCGGAAAATTGCAAGCTCCAATGATGTTGGCATTTCATTACAGGGTAAATTTAACGACAAAGGCGATTATGGTTACAACCTGATGATAGCCGATGGAACTTCACAAAAAGTACCTGCAAATATGTTTAAAAGATTTTATGGAGATGTGTATGCTAAATTTATGAATCAGAAAATAATTATTGATTTATACGGCGATTATTACAGATCACAACTTTCACCATATCATAAATCGATCAACACTATGAAAGTGTTTGTTGCATATCAGGGAAACAAAATAACAGCGGGAGTAGAAGCATTTATGCAACCATCCGAAAACAGTGCAATATATACTGAACCCGGTGTATTAACAAAAGACACAGCTAATACATCATCGCTTGGTTATTCAATATTTGTGAGAGGAATAATAATCAAGGACAAGCTTAACTTTTTTGCACGTTACGATTCCTATGATCCCGATACCAAATTTAGCGCTGACCGCACATATACCAGCGGCAGTTTGCCTAACACCGAAATGTTTGCAACGGCAGGATTGGATTTTACTCCTAATAAAAATGTGCATATCATACCAAACATTTGGTACGACAGTTATAGCAACCGCACTAAAAATGTCAGAGGAAAAAAGAAAAGCGATTATGACATGGCTGCCAGGTTAACATTCTATTACTTGTTCAAATAAAAAATTGATTAATAAAAAACGAAAATAATTTAAAAATTTAAACAAAAAAAAATGAAAACAAAAATGAAAGCAATTTTACTTCTCATAGCAGGTACGGGATTACTTCTTTATTCCTGCGGAGGCAACAAGAAGAACAATGAATCTTCCGTTAAAGAAATATTAGGGGCAGGGGCAACTTTTCCTTATCCTTATTATTCAAAGCTTTTCGATGTGTATAATAATGAGAAAGGTATTAAGGTAAATTATCAATCCATAGGTTCAGGGGGTGGCATTAAACAGCTACAGGCGAAAACCGTTGATTTTGGCGCCTCAGATGCTCCCATGAGCGATGAAGAGTTATCCAAATCACCGGCAATCGTGCACATTCCAACTTGTCTTGGCGCTGTGGTTGTTACTTATAATCTTCCTGGTGATCCTGTATTAAAATTTACTCCTGATGTAGTAGCTGACATTTTCCTCGGTAAAATTACCAAATGGAATGATAACCGTATTACAAGCGCCAATCCAAATATAAAACTTCCTGATATGAGTATATCAGTGATTCACCGTTCCGATGGCAGCGGTACTACTTATATATTTTCGGATTATCTTTCAAAAGTAAGTGATGACTGGAAAACAAAGCCGGGTAAAGGTAAATCTCTCGACTGGCCTGTTGGTCTTGGCTCAAAAGGAAATGAAGGTGTAAGCGGACTCGTAAAACAAACTCCCGGCGGCATCGGTTATGTTGAACTTAACTATGCAATAAAAAATAAAATGCCTGCAGCATCTCTGAAAAATAAATCAGGAGCATTTGTTGAAGCATCTCTTGAATCTACTTCTGCTGCAGCTAATGTTACGCTTCCTGCTGATTTAAGGGTTTCGCTAACAAACACTGCTGCAGCAAATGGTTACCCTATCTGCAGTTTCACCTATTTACTTGTTTATAAAGATCAGAAGTATGATACACGTACTGAAGCTCAGGCAAAAGCCTCTGTTGAGCTTGCATGGTGGGTTATCCATGATGGACAACAATATGCCAAAGATTTGGATTATGCCCCACTTCCCGATGCAGCAGTAAAAGCCGCTGAAACCAATATTAAGTCAATTATTTTTGATAACAAACCTATAATGCAATAATTATTACCGAATGTGTTTTTTTGAGTTAAATATGAAGAGCAGAGGATGTCTCAAAAGTATTTTTTCTAACCGTTTAGGCTTCGATACACTTCGACGAGCTCAGTGTGACATACTCAGCCTGACATCTGGAGGTCAAGAAATTGTCATTCAGAGTTAATCGAAGAATAGACAATTTCTTGATTTTTGAGACAACCTCTGTTTATAAAGTATTTATTTTTTTTTTAAGATTTATTAATAAGAATATGATATTTACAGCCGCAAAACATATCAACCGCATTAATATTGCTGAATCCGTTTTCAGAAAAACATTGTTGTTTTCGGCTATTACTATAGTTGTTATTCTAATTGCCATATTTTTCACTCTACTGGTTTCATCGCTACCTTCAATTAAAGCAATTGGCATAAGCTTTTTTTATGGAAAAACATGGAATCCTGTTATTGACCAATATGGCGGATTTCCTTTTCTTGTCGGCACTCTGTTAACATCTTTTCTTGCATTAATCATATCAATTCCTTTTTCGCTTGCAGTCGGTTTATTCCTTGGTGAATATTTCAGGAAAGGTTTTCTATCGGGGTTTTTTAAAAATGTAATTGAATTGTTAGCTGCAATTCCATCTGTTATCTACGGCTTCTGGGGATTATTTGTCCTGGCGCCTTTAGTACGCTCATTCGAAACAAGCATAGGAATTGCGCCTTATGGAGTTGGGATATTTACCGCTTCAGTAATTTTATCCATAATGATCATTCCTTATTCAGTATCACTCATAACACAGGTAATTTCACTTGTTCCCTCTAATTTAAAAGAAGCGGCATTCTCACTTGGTTCTACACGTTTTGAAGTTATTAAAAAAATAATAATCCCTTATACACGTTCAGGAATTCTTGCAGGAATAATGCTTTCATTAGGTCGGGCGCTTGGTGAAACAATGGCTGTTACAATGCTTATAGGGAATTCACATATCATACCGACTAGTATATTCAGCCCAGGAAATACTATGGCGAGTGTTATCGCCAACGAATTTACCGAAGCAACAGGCGACGTTTATCTTTCAGCACTTATTGAAATGGGATTGTTTCTATTCGTTGTAACTTCAATTATAAATATAATAGGCAGGCAGGTTATTAAACATTTTTCAGTTAAATGAAAGATAAGAATATTAAATATCGTAATATTAAAAATGATGTTTTCAAAGCATTAGTTATTTTGCTTACAGCAATTTGTACATTACCGTTATTGCTGGTACTCTATCGTATTTTCAGCGAAGGGATTTCAGTAATCAACTGGAATTTTTTTATTAACCTTCCCAAACCTGTAGGCGAACAGGGAGGCGGAATCGCCAACGCATTATCAGGAAGTATTTTAATGATACTTGTTTCATCAATAATTGCAATCCCTTTAGGCATTTCCATTGGCATTCATTTAAGCGAAAACAGGAAATCGAAACTCACATATTGGGCTCTTCTTTCTGTTGATGTTTTGCAGGGTATCCCTTCAATAGTCATAGGTATTTTAATTTACCTGTGGGTGGTAAAACCCATGGGAAGTTTTTCAGCATTCTCAGGTAGTATTGCCCTTTCGCTAATTATGCTGCCTTCCATTATCAAATCAACAGAAGAAACATTAAAACTAATTCCCGATTCATTAAAGGAGGCTTCGTTATCGCTTGGGGTTCCATATTACAGAACAATGCTGAAAGTAATTCTTCCGTCAGGCATAACTGGAATTTTGGCAGGTACAATACTCAGTATTGCAAGAGTGGCAGGCGAAACAGCTCCTCTTTTATTTACCGCATTTGGAAATCCTTTTATGAATACTAATATTTTTAAGCCTATGAGCAGCTTGCCGGCAATTATTTTCAACTATTCAATAAGCCCTTACGAAGATTGGCATAAACTGGCTTGGGGAGCATCATTTATACTTATTATAATCATTCTGATACTTAATATCATTACTAAAATAGCTCAAGCAAGATGGAAGGTACAATTTTAAGATCTGTAAATTTTAATGCTTATTTCGGGAAAAACCATGTGTTGAAAAACATCAATATCGAATTTCCGAAAAATAATGTTATTGCAGTAATGGGACCTTCGGGTTGCGGGAAAACAACATTTATACGATGCGTAAACCGTATGCACGAACTTACACCTGATGCAACAACTCAGGGAGAAATATTATTCAATGATGAAGATGTTTACAAAATGAATCTTATTGTACTCCGAAGAAAAATAGGTATGGTATTCCAGCGCCCGAATCCCTTCCCTACCATGAGCATATACCAGAATGTAATTGCCGGTTATATCCTTAACGGAATCAGGCTTTCCAAAGAAAGTAAAGATGAGATTGTAGAAAATTCATTGAAAAGAACGGCATTGTGGGAAGAAGTGAAAGATAATCTTCACAGGAAAGGGACATTTCTTTCAGGCGGGCAGCAGCAGCGATTGTGCATCGCAAGATCATTATCAATGAATCCTGAAATACTTCTGCTTGATGAACCTACATCATCTCTTGATCCGGTTTCAACTTCCAAAATAGAAGAACTAATTTATGAACTGAAAAAAAATTATACAATTATAATTGTAACGCACAATATGCACCAGGCTGGAAGGATAAGCGATAAAACTGCATTTTTTTATATAGGTGAATTGGTAGAATATAATAATACTAAAGAAATTTTCACAAACCCAAAACATGAACGAACACAAAATTATATTACAGGAAGATTTGGTTGATGGATCAATATATACAAAAAAAGATACAAGTTAAAAGGCACAAGGCATAAGGGAAATTTTTATACCCTATTCCCCTATAACCTTCAAAAATAAAATCTAAAATCATTAAATCTAAAATTCACAAAAATGACACACTTAGATACAGAACTCCAGTCGCTCAGATCAGAACTTTCTGAAATGTGGATGCTCGTTGTTGCACAGATGAGCAAAGCAAAAAACGCATTGTTGCACTTCGATAAAAATCTTGCCACAGAAGTTGACATTACCGAAAAGCGCGTTAATGTTTACGAATTGATGATAGACCGAGACTGTGAAAATGTTCTCGCTTTATATAACCCAGTAGCAATAGACCTTCGCTTTGTGCTTGCTGTTTTAAAAATAAATTACAACCTTGAAAGAATAGGCGATTACGCACAGGGAATAGCACTTATTATAAAAGACATGGATGCATCATTTGATAAAGAACTTTTTGCAAAAACAGGCGTGATAGAAATGTACGAAGAATGCAATGCCATGCTGTGCGATACGTTTATAGCTTTCGATAAAGAAAATAACCAACTTGCACTAACCATTTTCAACAGGGACGAAAAGCTTGATAAGATAAACAGGAAAGCGAACTCAACTATTAGTGAATATATTAAAATGAAGCCGGATGAAATAGAAAACAGTCTGAATATACTGTCGATAATAAGAAAACTTGAACGTGTTGGTGATCAGACAAAAAATATCGCCGAAGAAATAATTTTTTTTATAGAAGCAAAAGTAGTAAAGCACAGAACAAAAAAACTTGTTGAAAATAAAAGTAACGGGAAGTAGTAAGTCTCAAGATAGAAGCCCCAATTTCCAAGCCCCAAGAGGAAAGAGCGAATTAGATATGTAGCGCAGTATGCGCGAAATTATGGTAACGAAACCAATCCATCTGTATGTAAAGCCTCAGCGAGGCGACATTATATTAGTATTTTTTCATTCATCCCATAATTTATTTTCCCTCCACAATTTTTATCTCTTCCGGTGTAAGCTCATAAAGCTGATAAACCATATTATCAATTTCCTTATCGGTTTTTTCGATAACTGTTTTTATTTCCTGTGCTTTGGCTTTTTCTTTTTCAAAGTATTCGAGCCATTCTGATTGCTCCGATAATGATAATTTTATTTTTTGTTTATCAAGTTCTTTTGAAAAACCTTTAAAATCAAGCTCTGTCCAACCTTCAAGTTTGTTTGAGATTTTTAAATCACTGTATTTTGATGTAAGGAGTTTTAGGAATTTTGTTTTTAATTCAAATAACTCTTTGTTAACTGAAAGAATTAAATCAACCTTTGAAATAAATTTATTTTGTTCTTGAAATGAAATATTCTTTATTGGAAACCTTTTACAATTTGCTATAAGTATTTTTTGAAATAAATTTTTTTCAATATCAAGAAATTTATATTTATGATAAAAATTAATCATACTTGAATTAATAATAGCCAATAAATATTTTGGGCTAAATATCTCATTGTCCTTTGAAATAATACCAAAACCAATTTGCGTAAAATAATATTCATTTTCTGTATATGATGCGTAAATTCTCGGTGGTTTGCCAGAAACTATTTGCCTGACTAATAAACGAGGTGAAGTAAAAAATCGTTTCTCCCTCATTGCACCAAGCCATGAACCATATTTAATAAATTCTTCTATTTTGGGCAAAGTAAAATATCTTAATATGTTTTCACCTGTAATCAATGGTTTACAATTTTCGTCAATTTTTGTAATTGAATGAAATGATCTGTTTTTTATTATATCTTCTGAATGACCTTTGTATTTATCATATGGAGTTATACCAAGTGAAAAATCAGCAATGGAATCAAACAATAGGCAATTCTTTTCAATTTTATTCAAAATTTCACTTTCATCCTTTGTAGAATAAATATTGAAATTTAAATCTGATTGTTTTTCCCATTCAACTTTCGAAAAATTAATTTGTAAACGATCATCAATAAATGAAATGATATCAGATTTAGAATATACAATAGCCTTAACGTAATCTTGTTTAATTCCTTTTTGAACCTCAAAAATTATAGTTTCTACTTTTGCATCAGCAAAAACATTATCAGGCAATTTTATTATTTTCTTCAAATTGCCAAAAAGAATATGACGAAGTTTTTTATACGATGAGTTTACCAGCATTGAATTTGGATTAATAAATGACA
>CAINEZ010000216.1 GCA_903847905.1 uncultured Bacteroidota bacterium | reverse complement strand
GCCAAAAAGTGCAATCTTACCAACCCGCCTACTTCGTTGATAGTTTTAATCGTTGCTTTTACAATATTGATTTGACAGCACATATAAAAAATGCAAATGAATTGAAGATATAGATTTTAAATAATACAATAAAATATGAATATTGATAAATATTTTGAGCGAATTGAAAGAATAGATCGGCTTATAAGGCTTAAAGCCACTGGTTCGCCAAAAGAATTTGCTAAAAAGCTTGGAATATCTGAAAGTTCGCTATACGAATATTTGAGATATTTAAAAGATAAAGGTGGTCCTATTGAATTTGATAAAGAAGATAATACATATTTTTATAGACATCAAACAAAATTTATTCTTAAATACAGTAATATTAATAAAGAACAAATGGAAGAAATAAAAGGAGGTAGAAATATTTTTATAAAAAAAGTACCCACTCCACTATTTCTGGAGTGTACTTACGTAATTTTGGACGATAATTAATTTTTGTTAAACTAAAATTTAAAATTATGAAAAAGAAATTGAGTTTAAGCAACCTTAACAAAGATGCTATTTGCAAAGAAGAACAAAAACAAGTTTCAGGTGGTACAGTTCGTGCCGAATGTTGGACTGTTTATGTAAATCACAATAAAACAGGAAATGAGCAATACTATAACCATTGTTGTGCTCCTTTTGGTTCAGGTGATTACTGGCAAGCTGTTTGGGAAGGGATGTTGCAATAACAAAGATTATATTTCAGGTGGCTGATGTCTATCTTTAATAGACATCAGCCACTTTTTTAGACATTAATATAATAAAAAAGAATTATGAATAAAGAATTTGCTTACAAAACCATCAAACCAATTTTGATTTTCATTATATTGTTTAGCGTTGGTTTCGTTTTTCAAATAATATCATGTTTGCGTCTGTTTTATGGACAAAGATCGTTAATATATTTGATTTTATCGCTATTCGTAATGATGGTTTTAAGCAAAGGAAATATTAAAATGTATGGATTTAAAAAAGCAAAAATTAAAATATATATTATTTCAATATTAATAACCTTTATTTATGTTTTTATTTGTTCAATTGTTCAATTCAGGTTATTGCAAGTTTGTAGAAGCAATAGCATGGATACTGATACTCCTATTTTTTTACTTCTATTCACAAGTATAATAATTGCTCCCGTAGCCGAAGAATTCATGACCAGAGGCTACTTACAAACTAGTTTGGCTCATCTTAACAATAAAGGTATTCGTTTATTCAAAGTATATATAAATTTACCTGTAATAATCTCTGCTTTGTTATTTGGGCTTGCTCATTTAGGAAATTTGGCTAGCGATTCGAATTTTTTATTTGTTTTTTATATCATAATATACTCGTTTTTACTGGGTATAATTTCTGGTTATTTTAAAGAAAAATCAGGCAGTATCTACCCTTCCTGTGCAATTCACTCTTTTGCAAATTTCTTGAGCCCTGTTTTTATAAGCATGTTTATTCATTTTTTTTAATTTCATGATTTTTCAAACACAAATCGGATTAAATAAATATTTACATTCCTCGCAAAACAAGCATTTTATTTTATTACATCCTCTACTTGACTTTTTAATTAATTTACATAATTGCAATGTAAATATTGAAGAATTGATTAATAATTCTCCCGATGAAATTCAATTGCCAGATTATGGATTTTTTAATAAATCTGATTTGCAATTAAGTTATGAAAAGCTTAAGCTACTAAAGAAAAACGGTTATTTTTTCAAAAACGATTCAGGAAAAAAACTAACAGGAAGATTAACCCCCGACATTGTAAAACAAACTTTTGCCAACACAAGCAGTGTGGTGTTTGAAGTTACCGAAAAATGCAACTTAGCTTGCGAATATTGTTGCTATGGTAATAAATACGATAATTATACAGAAAGGAACAGTAAGAACTTGCCTTTAGAAAAAGCAATCAGTTTGTTAGAATATGTGTTCGAATTAAGAAACTCTTCATTAAATAAAAGCTATGCTAATGAATTACAAATTGGATTTTATGGCGGTGAACCGTTATTGAATATCTCATTCATTGATGGGATAATAAATTATTTAAAAACTAAAAAGAGCACACGTAATAGTTTTATTCTAACTATGACCACCAATGGTGTTTTGCTTGATAAATACATGGATTACATTGTTGAAAATAATATACATTTTTCGATTAGTATTGATGGTGATAAAAATCATAATAGCTTTAGGGTTTTTCATAATCAAAAATCATCGTTCGACAAGGTGTTTAATAACATAAAAACATTTCAAATAAAATACCCAAAATATTTTGAAGATCATGTTCGATTCTTATCGGTACTACATAGTAGAAATTCTATAATTGAAATTTCAAACTTTATAAAACAAGAATTTAACAAAGAATCAAATATAAGTGAAGTTAATCCCATTGGAATTAATCCCGATAAAAAAGAAGAGTTTTATAAAATATACAAAAACCCTTTTGATGATTTACAACAACAAGAAAATTATTTAGAATCGGCTAAAAATAAGTTGATAAGTTATGCCGACACAACTTCGGTTACAAAAACGCTACATCAACACAGTTCTTTTGTATTTAAAAATTATTCTCAATTAATGTTTGGAAATACAAATTTTCAAAATATAATACCAACTGGAACTTGTATGCCATTTCACTATAAAACATTCTTAACTGTATCCGGCTATATATTGCCATGTGAAAAAATTGGACATCAATTTTCTATTGGTAATATTAATAATAAGAATAAAGTTCAAATTGATTTTGAAAAAATTGTTGAAATGTATAATAATCTTTATGACAAACTTCAAAATCAATGTGTCAATTGCCATAATGCAATGCTTTGCGGACAGTGTGTTTTTAATATGAAAGACATCGAGTGCGAAAAATCTGTTTGTAAGGGATGCTTGTCGGAATCAGATTTTTCCAAATATTTATCAACCCAAATGAGTTATCTTGAAAAATATCCCAGTCAATATAATTTCATTATGAAAAAAGTTATTGGAAGATGATAAATAAATATTGGTTTTATATAGAGCCCTACGTTAATATCTGTATTAATAACAAAACAATATTAATTTACAACACATTAAACGGTTTATATAAAAAATACAAAGGACAACCAGAAATTGAACAATTATTTCGTAAAATTATATTACCTCGAAACAACCGTGTTATTTTACTTTCAGTGAAAGAAGTTAATAATATTAAGATTAATAATTTTATAAATGACCTGAAAAAAATACATGCAGCCGATTTATTAAAAAAAGAATGGTCAAAAAAAAAGCCAATTCAAATAACACCTATTCTCAACTTGCAATCCGATGTGGAATATTTTAAGAAGAAAGAAGCTAATTGGATTGGAAATGAAATTATGAGTAACATTTATGAATTATCATTATATTTAAATAATTTTTCGAATACCGCTGATTATACTTGGGAATACGCTTATAAGCAAATATTAATCCCATATATTCAAAAAAAATACACGGAGATACCTTATTTTAATATATTTAAAATACTGACTGAATTGTCAGCAAGTTCTTTAAGTAAAATAAATATTTTAGGTGGCAATATTTTTTTACATTCTGAATTTAATAAAATAATTAATCTATTAAATAATCAGAAGTGTAAAATATTTTATCATTTTAATTGTTTGGATTTACTTGAAAATATTAATAAAATAAACCTATTTAATAAAATAAATTCAAATATTTCTTTATGTATATCAGGAAAATCAATAGATTTTGATGCCATAAAAAAACTGATAAATATTTTGAAAGGAAATATCCTATATAAATTTGTGATTGAAGATGAAAATAATTTAATAAATATTGAAAATTTAATTAACGAATTAGGAATTACGAATTTTAGTATCCATCCTTTATATAATGGGAATAATTTGAGTTTTTTCAAAAAAAATGTTTATACTATTGAAGGAGAAATTTTAGAAAATAGACATAGCCAAATAGATATTTTTCAGAAAGGAAAAATTAACACTAATTTTTTCGGAAAAATTACAATCATGGGAAACGAGGATATATATGCTAATCTGAATGAAAATAAACTTGGTAATTTAAAAAAAGATACTTTATTATACTGTGTTTATAAAGAAATGTACTTCGGTAAAAGTTGGATGAAAACAAGAACTAAAGTTTTACCATGTAAAAATTGTATTTACAATTTATTTTGCCCACCTATTTCAAATTATGAGTACATAATTAATAAAAATAATCTTTGTAGTGTTAAACATTAAGCAACTTTAAGTCAAAACATAAACGTCAACACTGCATATAGTAACACGAGAATATGTTGAGTCAGTGTTTGGTTCAACAAGTCCATAATATAAACAAGTAAGCGGACTGAAATTTACCAAAAGACCTGCTTAATATTTAGCAAACGACCTTTATTATTTTTATTATGTGACTTGTTACTTTGGATATAAGCTATATGATTTTAGAAAAATCTTTTGTTGACTTGGAAAAATGCAATGTTATTTAGGAGAAATGCAACTGCAAAACAGAAACAAGTAATGTAAAATAGTATTCTTGTTACTGCTGGTATTTCATAGACAAGTTTGGTACGTATAACCCCAACCGCAAAATGTAAAGCACATTTGCAGCTTTAATTTTAAAGGCAAAAAGTGTTTGGCTGCCAATAAGCTTTCCATTTTCCGCCCACTACCTTCAGTGACTTATACTCGGCAGATTAAAAGTCCCTCCCTTCTGTAAAAATTTAAACGCCATCCCTCAATCCACCCCTGACAAAATCACTTCGACACTTGACTGTGAAACTCAATAATGGCAGTGCATTCAAGACACGATTGACATTCCGCCAGTGCATAACATGTGTCTGCTTTAATGCCGCGTTTTGGTGGTTGACGGAAACTTTTTTGTATATTTGAATCTTTATCACGGCAGACTGGAAAGTGCTTTCTATTACGGCACTTAAAGCAGTCACTTGATCGTTACCTGCAAAACTAAAAAAGACGACAGAGCAACATTGACGGAAATATTATGACAGAAACAGAATTGAATTTGACAAATTGGAAAACAAAAATTAAAAATAAACAAGCATTGGAGTTAAAGGGTTCTATTCCATTTC
>CAINEZ010000215.1 GCA_903847905.1 uncultured Bacteroidota bacterium | reverse complement strand
TAAATCTATTTCTCAGTTTCCATGCGTAAAAACGAGCCTATTGCTATTTTCCTCCTGTACACAGTTATTGTTATGGCGTAAGGTAACGGATAATAACTATACCTGAACCGCCAGCGCCACCAGTACAGTTAACTGTATTACTACCGCCACCAGCACCTCCTCCACCCAGATTATTTGTTCCAGATCCTCCAACTTGTGAATTTGCAGTTCCGCCGCCACCCGAACCTCCTATGCCAAAAGCACCCGTTGAATAGCGTCCTCCGCCGCCACCACCAGCATAAATTACAGCAAATCCTGTAATGTTTATTGAAGTGCCATCCCCTCCATTTCCACCATCATACGATGTTGTTGATCCACCATCCACAGATGAACCGCCGCCACCAGCACCTCCATAATTAGATGCCGTACCACCGTCATGTCCCTGTCCATTTCCATGACCACGTGTTCCTCCATAACATCCGGCACCACCTCCGGAACCACCACCTCCAGCTGTTCCTTGATAAGAAGTGCCGTATCCACCACCCGTAGCAGTTATATTGCCTAAAACTGAACTTCCGCCGTTTGTACCTGATCCGGGGCGACTATAGCCACCATTACCACCATAGCCAACAGTTACAGTTAAAGGTGATGTGCCTAATGTTGATACATTAACTCCTGTAGCATATACCAACCCTCCGGCGCCACCACCAGAACCGCTTACACCAGTGGCGATTTCGCCGCCGCCACCGCCGCCACCTGCAACAACTAGATAATCTATTGAGGTTACACCACAAGGAACTGTCCATGTAGTTGTACCAACTCCAGTAAATTTTAGTACTGTATAGTCCCCATCAGCGCTAGCTGAACATCCAGTGGATGTACCACAACCGCCATTAGTTATATTATTATTAATACTGACCCACTTTGTGCCTGTGTAATACTGTATCAGGTTGCATTCTGTATTAAATATTATTAATCCTGTTGCGGGTGAAGTTATTGCAGTCCGCTGCGCAGTAGTCATGCGTGGAATCAATAATCCTGAATTGGTAGAAGTTATATCAACTTTTGCTGTTGCCGCTGGAGAAGATGTCCCAATGCCCACATTACCGCCAGTAAATAATGCGGAATATATTGCATTGCTAAATGTGTGCGTGCCCGTCCATGCTGGCACAATTGCCTGTGAAAGAGCAGGCGCTGCATCGCTTCTCATAGCAGTGGCTAACGAACCATTGATTACGGTTAAGCCAATTGTTGCTGTTGGATTAGCTAAGCCGGAAAATGAGGATGGCAGGTCGCTTGCCTGAATTGCAGAAGAAACAAAGTTTGTTCCGTTTCCTCTGAGATAGTTCCCTGCTGTAGCTGCGTTGCCCACGCGATAACCGGTTGCAGAATTAGTAACACCATTAACATCAAGCGTAGTGGCAGGTCCCGTTGTGCCGATGCCGACATTGCCGCCATCCAAAATTGTCATGCGTTCAAGTAAGTTATCCCGCGTTGCGTTAGTACCGGTAAAAAATGAAAGGCGCGCTGTGGAAGCATCAATTCCTATTGACTTGATCTTAGCAGTCCATAATACTGATGTTGTACCTGTTTTAAAAGCTATTTCAGCACCTGTCCCTAAACCCAGCGCTGTTGAGTCATGTATATCCAGCAGGAAAGGACCCACTTTTCGCAGTTGTAATAATCCGTCATTTGCAGGATTGGTATGCGGGGTTGCAGTGTTATCATCGCTGATGAGCACGTTTTGCGAAAAGCCGGTAATGCTTAGGGCAAGAAATGATGATAGGACGAGTATTGTTATTAAGTGTTTCATAGTGTGATGTTTTTTAAAGGTATAAAGGGATAGGGTAATAAGGGAATAGGGATTACCCTTATACCTTATACCTTATACCTTATTACTTATACCTTATGCCTTTTACCTTATTCCTACTTTTTTAATTCTGTTTTATAAAATTGATGAATCAATGTCATAAGCGATCAGCGTAATCAGTGTTCTATTTATTTTTTTTATTTAAAATAACAAAATCTTTTTTGATATAGTATGCCTGTTGCTGCGTAATTCCAGCAAATAAAAACTTTCTACGAAATCAGGTATTGTTAACGTAATATTGCTTATGCCTTTACAGATAGTTTTGTCGGAATGAAAAACTTTTTTTCCTAACAAATCGTAAATGGAAATATTATATGCCTCTTCTTCTTCGCAATTGATAAGCATTTCAAGTGAATTATTATTCGCATAGTAACCGATAATTCCAAAAGAATTTTGTAAAGAAGAACTACAGGAAACCGAAATAATTTCGGAATAGCTGTAATCTCCGTTAAAATCAATTTGCTTTAAACGATAATTGTCAAGTTTCACAAGGTTGTTTATGATAACTTGTGTTAATTATTTTCAAAGATAAAACTTTATTTTTAAATTCATCAGGTTTTTGTAAAAATATTTCTGGTTTAATTTCAAACCATTTTTCAATAGCATCAAAAGG
>CAINEZ010000214.1 GCA_903847905.1 uncultured Bacteroidota bacterium | reverse complement strand
TGACAGAATTTTTGCAAACTTAGAAATTGACCTGAGTTGCAAAAAAATAAGAAGGGTTTATCGGGACGCTATATGGTTAGGTAAAATTGCGTGTTGAAATGCATTAAAAAATTAACGAACTATTGATAATATAAAAGCCAATAAAATGAAAACAGGATATGTTTATATAATGAGCAACAAAAACAGGACTACTTTATATATTGGTGTAACTAATGATTTAGAAAGAAGGGTTGCTGAACATAAAGAAGGTAGTGGTTCGAAATTTACTTATAAATACAAACTGTACGATCTTGTTTATTACGAAGTAATATACGATATTGAGCAAGCAATAAAAAGAGAAAAGCAATTAAAGAACTGGCACAGGGACTGGAAACTAAATCTTATCAAATCATTAAACCCTGAAATGAAAGATTTGAGTAAAACGGTATTTGGATAAGATGCTGAAACTAGTTCAGCATGACACTATAATATGAAAATGAAAACCGACCGTTTAAATGCATACAGAGTTATGTGGACACTAGTAATGTATGACTTGCCTACCGAAACAAAAAAGCACAGGCGAATTGCAGCAAGGTTTCGTAAGGATATTATGAAGGATGGCTTCAGTATGTTCCAGTTCAGCATGTATGTGCGACATAGCGCCAGTTCTGAAAATGCAGAAGTTCACAGAAAGCGTGTAATAAAATTATTGCCCGAAGAAGGGCATATAGGCATATTACAAATTACTGATAAACAATTCGGGCAAATGGAAATATTTTATGGCGTAAAAAAACAGGAAGCGCCAAATGTACCTCAGCAATTAGAATTATTCTGAATTGATTAATCGAAATTTGATACTCCGGTTTGATTAACTAGTAGATGTACGAAAACTCAGTGTTTGATGCTAAAAGTTCAGTTTCGAGGCTTGTGCAGCGAAAAAATTGTGAAGTTTACTGATGTAAATGAACAAATTTTTTGCAAGCGTAACGATGAAAATGGACTTTTCACGCAAACACTAAATAATAGAAATAAAAAAATCCGGTATATACCGGATTTTTTTATTTGACAACAACATTTTTTTTATTGTAAAAACAACAT
The DNA here is from genome assembly GCA_903847905.1 of uncultured Bacteroidota bacterium. Classification (GTDB taxonomy): domain Bacteria; phylum Bacteroidota; class Bacteroidia; order Bacteroidales; family CG2-30-32-10; genus CAINEZ01. The sequence goes on along the minus strand of CAINEZ010000214.1, from coordinate 1,168 downwards.
ACAACCATTGATTTTATTAACTTTTTTGATGGGTATGTTGTTATCAATATTTCAAAGATACAAATTGAAAGCAAATCACAACTATATTGTGGTTTGTGGATTCCGGTATAAGTTGTTATCAATATTTCAAAGATACAAATTGAAAGCAAATCACAACTAGCAGGATATTATGAAACATTTAATGTTTGTTGTTATCAATATTTCAAAGATACAAATTGAAAGCAAATCACAACGAGCTTAAGGTAAAGGAAGCTGTGAGGCGTGTTGTTATCAATATTTCAAAGATACAAATTGAAAGCAAATCACAACCAGTAGGAAATAAGGGTGCTGCTACAGGTGGTTGTTATCAATATTTCAAAGATACAAATTGAAAGCAAATCACAACCACAATGCCCGGACAAAGTCAAGTTGCTTGGTTGTTATCAATATTTCAAAGATACAAATTGAAAGCAAATCACAACGCAATAGCGAAGGAAATAAGGCAGCAAAATGTTGTTATCAATATTTCAAAGATACAAATTGAAAGCAAATCACAACAAGGAATAGCTGATCCTGTATTTATCAATAGTTGTTATCAATATTTCAAAGATACAAATTGAAAGCAAATCACAACCTGACATGCCTAATCCATCAGAGGGAGATGGTTGTTATCAATATTTCAAAGATACAAATTGAAAGCAAATCACAACACAATAAAAAATCCCGATACTTCGACTACGTTGTTATCAATATTTCAAAGATACAAATTGAAAGCAAATCACAACATGGAAGCAGGTACAGGAAAAACACGCATAGTTGTTATCAATATTTCAAAGATACAAATTGAAAGCAAATCACAACAGAAAAACTAAATACCAGTATAAAATTCTGGTTGTTATCAATATTTCAAAGATACAAATTGAAAGCAAATCACAACAAAGGAATCGTTAGGATTAAATATGCAGCAGTTGTTATCAATATTTCAAAGATACAAATTGAAAGCAAATCACAACTCTTGAAGATACAGGCGCACATATTTATATGTTGTTATCTGTCAAGTTTCACAAGGTTGTTTATGATAACTTGTGTTAATTATTTTCAAAGATAAAACTTTATTTTTAAATTCATCAGGTTTTTGTAAAAATATTTCTGGTTTAATTTCAAACCATTTTTCAATAGCATCAAAAGG
>CAINEZ010000213.1 GCA_903847905.1 uncultured Bacteroidota bacterium | reverse complement strand
CCTTTTGATGCTATTGAAAAATGGTTTGAAATTAAACCAGAAATATTTTTACAAAAACCTGATGAATTTAAAAATAAAGTTTTATCTTTGAAAATAATTAACACAAGTTATCATAAACAACCTTGTGAAACTTGACAGATATGGCTGAAAAGAAACCTAAAACAATTGAAGAACTTATTAAGATTAAAGGTATAAGTTCTGGAAAAGCGAATAAATATGGAACCCCATTTTTAAAGTTAATAAATGAATACGAGGAAGATTAAATAACAAAAGCATTGCAAAATATCTATGGATGGGAAAAGTCCTCGCACAATGTAAAGCACATTTGCAACTTTTATTTCAAAGGTGAAAAGTGTTTGGTTGCAAATAAGCTTTCCATTTTCCACGCACTAGCGACCGTTTCATATTCTCGGCAGAAAAAAAGCCATCCCTTCTGTAAAAATTTAAACGCCTTCACACTTTCCACCCCTGACAAAAACTCTTATGGCCGTTGACAGCGAAACTCAACAGGGACAGTGCTTTCATGACACGATGAATATTCCGCCTTTGCATAACTTGTGTCTGCTTTAATGCCGTGATTTGTGGTTGATGGTTACTTTTTTTGTATATTTGAATCGTTATTACGGCAGACTTGAAAGTGCTTTCTATTACGGCACTTAAAGCAGCCACTTATCGTTACCGCTAATGCCCAAAAATCATGGTTAGACAAAAAAACTTGAATTTTTATTTGGAAATTGTTGTCTGAATAGTTAACTTTGCACAATGACTTTTTTACGACAAGTAATAGCTTATAAAAAATACTTTCTCGACTTCTATACCGAGCAACCTGACAATGTTCAGGCAAAAATTGAATGGACGTTGAATTTGATTAGGGTTACTCCACAAGTTTCAGAAAAGTATTTTAAGCATATAGAAGGTACAAAGGGACTTTATGAAATACGTATCGAAGTTGGAAGCAACATTTATCGAATATTTTCATTTTTCGACAAAGGAAATTTAGTCGTATTGGGTAATGCGTTTCAAAAGAAAACTCAAAAAACACCGAAACAAGAAATTAAAAAAGCACTTAAAATAATGGAGGAATACAACAATGAAAAAGGCAACAAATAAAAACATAACTACATTAGACGAAATTCTCGACAACAAATACGGTAAACGAGGATTGCCAAAACGTGAAAAATGGGAACAAGAATTTGAAGCGTTTCGACTGGGGGTTTTACTTGAAGAGGCAAGAATTAAACTCGGCATGACACAGGAAGCTCTTGCTGAAAAATGCGGGACAAACAAATCTTACATATCACGAATAGAGAATAATTCATCAGACATAAGGCTTTCTACGCTAATGAGAATAATTCAACAGGGACTTGGCGGACACTTAAGACTGGGGCTTGACTTATAATATTGGCACATAGCGGTAACTTAGGTCTGCCACCAGCGGCGGTTCGTGGTTGACGGAAAAGTTCGTATCTTTAAAAAAATATTTGTGGGGCAGACATGGAAGCCCGCCTGACCGGACGGGCAGGTGCTCTAAAACGCCGCCGTTTGCAGCCCTCGCACGTTATTCCGGATAATAAATTTTTCTTCACTTTTCGCTTTTGGCAATAGTTAAATTTTCTATCGTTACGCCTTTAATTGTTTTGATTACCTCTGGGATATTGCCATCATCGTTAATAATTATTTTGTACCCTTTATTAATTAAGTCGGTTATTACTTTCTTTTCAGGTATGTCGGTATAAGCAGTAAGGTTTGTATAAAACATTGCTTCAATTGGTTTGTCATAATTGAACAACACGCCATTTTTAATTTCTTTGTTGTTAAGTTTTTTTAATTCAATAACCCATTGTGGATTTCTGTCCCTCATTTGGAATGGCTTAATTCTTTCGATCGAGTATCTTATTGGTAAAGCAATTAGCAAAAACAAAATCAAGTTGAATAACCATTTTAATTTATGATTTTTTCTATAGGCAGAAAGCATAAACCAAAATTCAGAAGTAATTATAAATAATGCCGGAGATATAAAAATAATATACGCTTGCATTTTTGTTTTTGCGAAGGAAAAGAAAAGGAATGGGATTAAGAACCAAATAGAAATTGCCAACTGTCTATAGTTTTTAATATTCTTAAATGTTTTCCATAGAAACCAAAGCAATGGCAAATAAATTAATTCCCCATAGTTTATTCTAATTTTATCAAAGAAATAATAAAAGGATTCTCCATGTCCATCAAGAGCTTCTGTGATATGCCTGAAATTAAAAGATGAAGCCCAGTTTGCTTCAAGGGGAAATGTTTTGTAAATGTAAAGTTGCCATGGAAGAAAAATCAAAATACAAGTTATCATTAAAATAAAAAAATGAATTATAATTAATTTTGGTTTAAAATTTTTCGAATCAATTACAATCAACAACCAGATTGGAAGAACTATTAATGCCGGCAACCACTTTGATAAAACTGCTGCTCCTATTGTAAATCCAGCAAGAACATTATAAATAATTTTCTTTTTTTGAACGAACACAATGCTGAAATAAATTGATAATTCAACGAAAAATAAAAAGAAAATGTCAATGTGGTCTGTTGCTCCTCTGCCACCAGTCAATTCTAATATAAGTCCGTTAATAGAGTAAAAAAAAGCTGACAAGTAGCCAACTTTTCTATTAATAAAATAGCTGCCGATTAAAAATGTAAGCCAAATTCCTATTGTAGTTAAGATGATTGATGGTAGTCGTAAAGTTATTTCATTGACACCAAAAAACCACATACTTGTCGCCATTGTCCATAATGGTAAGGGTTGTTTATGTAACCAGATATGGTTTGCTGTCCAGTTTTTATAATCGTAAGGGAGTATTGGATTGTCGTAAAGTGTTGGTGTCAATGGGTGTTGAATAAGATTTTTTGCGACAAGTGCGTGATATCGCTCATCCCAAGTATGTGGGAAAAAGTCAGTTGATGTGTAAATACGAAGTGCAAGTCCACAAATTATTATTATAAAAATTGCGATTTTGTAGTTGTCTTTTTCCCAATACCTCCAAGAGAAAAAATAACCAATCGCACAAAAAGAGATTGTCAATATACCAAATAGTAGATTGCTCATTTATCGCATATTATACCAATTGTATTTATTTTTTAGTCTAATAAAAAAATAAATTACAATTGTAAATGCCGATGCTACATGAAAATAGTTCAATAAGACGAAGTCGCAATTGGACTATATTGAATGTGCTATCGGTATTAATTGCCGCTAACTTTGATGTTTCTTTAAGCATGTTATGACTGTGATCTTAAAGGTTTGAGTGCTTAGCGTAAACTTCTGTTTTTTCCTCCGTAGGAATTTTGGTTATTATTCTTGGAAATATTCTAATTTATCTTCAAACAAAAAAGCCGGCAAATAACCGGCTTTTCCATTACAGTATTAAATTTAGTTGAAAAATCTCGGTGACTTGCCCGGAGTGATCT
>CAINEZ010000212.1 GCA_903847905.1 uncultured Bacteroidota bacterium | reverse complement strand
ACACCTTTTGATGCTATTGAAAAATGGTTTAAAATTAAACCGGAAATATTTTTACAAAAACCTGATGAATTTAAAAATAAAGTTTTATCTTTGCTATTAATTAATACAAGTTGTCATAAACAACCTTGTGAAACTTAACAATAAATGATATTTTTTCTATGTAAATTCAGCTAACAATAAAAATTGCATTAACAAATCCGTTTATGATAAAAGCGCAAAACATTCAAAAATCTTATGGGAAACTAAAAGTTCTCAAGAGTATTGATCTTGAAATAAACAAAGGAGAGATAGTTTCTATTGTTGGCGCTTCGGGCGCTGGCAAAACCACTCTACTTCATATCCTTGGCACACTTGATCAACCGGAAGAAGGCAAAGTAGTTATTGATGATGTTGAAGTAAATTTACTTAACGATAAAAAACTTTCAAAATTCAGAAATAAAAATATCGGGTTCGTTTTTCAGTTTCACCATTTACTTCCTGAGTTTACCGCACTTGAAAATGTTTGCATTCCTTCATTTATTGGAGGAACTTCAAAAAAAGAAGCCGAAGAAAAAGCAGTCAAACTTCTTGATTTTCTTGGATTATCAGAAAGAAAAGACCATAAACCCTCCCAGCTTTCAGGCGGCGAACAGCAACGTGTTGCAGTTGCAAGAGCTCTTATTAACAATCCAACAGTGATCCTCGCCGATGAGCCATCAGGCAACCTGGATTCTGCTTCTGCAAAGGAACTCCACAGTTTATTTTTCTCATTACGCGATGAATTTAAACAAACTTTTGTAATCGTAACACACAACGAAGAACTTGCAAATATGGCAGACCGCAAACTTACTATAAAGGATGGTGTTATATTAAAATAATTTGTAAATTAAAAGTAATTTAAGCCAAAATCTAATAGCTATGATATAGTAGAAATAACATTAATGTTGCAGCATAAATGTTATCAACAAGGTGAAGAAAAAAATCTTACAGACACATTTGATGATTTTATTTAAGATTAAAAAAAACTAAAATGAAAAAAGTAATTTTTCTTTTACTTCTATTTACGACATTTATTAAATTCTCAAATGCACAATGGGAGCAGACGAATGGACCGTATGGTGGAGGAATAACTTGTTTAACTATCAGCGGCAGCAACATTTTTGCAGGAACTAATACTTCAGGAGTATTTCTGTCAACCAATAATGGGGCAAACTGGACTGCAGTGAATACTGGTTTGACAACTTCTGATATTCGTTCATTAGCCATCAGTGGTAATAATATTTATGCAGGAACATTGGGCGGAGGAATATTTCTGTCAACCAATAACGGGGTTAGCTGGACTGCTGTGAATACGGGTTTAACATCGAATAATGTTTATTGTTTAGCCATTGACAGCAACAACATTTTTGCAGGAACCTGGTATGGAGGAGTATGTCTTTCGACCAATAACGGCGCAAGCTGGACTGCTGTGAATACGGGTTTGACAGATCTTCATGTCAATGCCTTAGCTATCAGCGGCAGCAATATTTTTGCAGGAACATTTAACGGAATATTTCTTTCGACCAATAACGGCGCGAGCTGGACTGCTGTGAATACAGGTTTGACTTCTTCTGGTATCCATTCTTTAGCCATAAACGGTAGTAATATTTTTGCAGGAACTGGTGGAGGAGTATTTTTGTCAACCAATAATGGGGCAAGTTGGACCCCTGTAAATACGGGCTTAGGATTTTATAATGTTCTTTCATTTGCCTTCAGCGGTAGCAATATTTTTGCAGGAACTTATTGTGGAGGAATATTTCTATCGACCAATAACGGAGCAAACTGGACTGCAGTTAACATGGGTCTGACAGATTCTATTATCAATTCTATATTAATAAACGACACCAACATTTTTGTAGGAACCAGTAGTGGGGGAGTATTTCTATCAACCAATAACGGCGCAAACTGGACCGGAGTGAATACGGGTTTGATGAATACTTTAGTATATTCTTTAGCCATTGACTGCAACAGCATTTTTGCAGGAACATACGGTGGAGCATTTTTATCGACCAATGGCGGGACAAGCTGGAATGCTGTGGATACAGGTTTGATAGCAAATCGTGTATTATCTTTAGCCATCAGCGGTAACAATATATTTGCAGGAACCGATAATGGAATATTTCTGTCAACCAATAACGGAGTTAGCTGGACTGCAGCAGGTTTGGCAGCTGATTGGGTTTATTCTTTAGCCATCAGCGGAAACAATGTTTTTGCAGGGACAGGTGGTTACTACAGTGGAAAAGTATTTCTATCAACCAATAATGGAATTAGCTGGACTGCTGTGAATACGGGTATGCCGTCTAATATGGTAGCTGCTTTAACTATTAACGACATCAATATTTTTGCGGGAATTTATTATGGTGGAGGAATATATCTGTCAACCAATAACGGGACAAGTTGGACCTCAGTGGTTACGGGTTTGACAAGTCAGGATATCTGGTGTTTGGCTAACAACGGTAGTTACATTTTTGCAGGAACTTTAAATGGAGGAGTATTTCGGTCAGCAAATAACGGGGCAAATTGGACTGCAGTGAATTTGGGTTTGACAAATTATGATGTCAGGTCTTTGGCCATCAGCGGCAACAATATTTTAGCAGGAACCCATGGTGGAGGAGTATTCCTGTCAACTAATAATGGTGCAAGCTGGACTGATGTGAATACAGGATTGACAAATCTTAGTGTTTATTCTATAACTTTCAGCAACATCGAAATTTTTGCAGGAACTGGTGGAGGTGGAGTATGGAAACGTCGCCTGAAGGATATATTAGTGGATATAGATGAATCCAGTTTTAAAAACAATATTATAATTTATCCGAATCCTGCAACAAATAATTTAACTATTGAAACCTTACAAAAATCATCCCGATGGCTAACGGGAGAAATTTTAAATATTCAAGGACAAACTATAATACAGCAACGAATACAGCAAGGCAAAACAGACATTGACATAAGTGGACTTTCAAAAGGAGTTTACATTTTAAGATTGAATAGTAATGACAAAACAGAAGTGACAAAGTTTGTGAAGGAATAGATTTTATAGTGCATAACTTTGTAACTGCTGCAAGCATGTGATAGTACTTCGTGACAGTTGTGCGTTACATCTCAACGAGGTGCGTCCTTCGGACACTAACTCGGCCTACGTCACGCCATGCAGCAGCATAGGCTCGTTATAATTTCCCCTGATACCCCTATGTAATCTTTATTTCCCCTGTTATTTCTATATTGAAAAAATGAAATTATTCCCAATTTCCCCGAACTACTTTTCTTTTCACACATAATTAATCCATATTACAACCATTAAAAAATAATCATTATTTTTGCCTTTACTATATTTAATGCCAATGCTAAATCGCAGGTTATATTTCTTTATGGTTAAGTCATTTTTGGGACCATTCATAATGACTTTTTTTATTGCCATTTTTGTGCTGCTGATGCAATTCCTTTGGAAGTATATTGATGACCTTGTAGGAAAAGGGCTTGATTTTTATGTTATAGCACAGCTTCTTTTTTGGACATCCACTACCATGGTGCCAATGGCATTACCGCTTGCAATACTTCTTTCATCAATTATGACATTTGGGAATCTCGGGGAAAATTATGAGCTTGTAGCTTTAAAATCGGCAGGAATATCTTTACAAAAGATCATGTCTCCATTAATAGTAACTGCTGTTTTAATTTGCGGTATGGCATTTTACTTTTCAAACAATGTTCTTCCTTATGCCAACCTTAAAATGGGCTCGCTACTTTACGATGTAAGAGAACAAAAGCCTGCGCTGAATATCAAAGAAGGAATCTTCTACAATGGTATTGATGATTATGTTATCAAGGTCGGGAAAAAAGATAATGACGGTGTTACTTTACATAACGTAATGATATATGACCATACTTCAAGAATGGGTAATACTAACCTCACTATTGCCGAAAAAGGTTATATGGAAATGACAGCCGATAAACGTTTCCTTATTTTTACACTTACAAATGGGATTAATTATTACGAGCGTACTGATAACAAGAGAACCAGCACAAATCATCCATTGCAGCGTACAAAATTCAAAGAAGAATTCCGCCGATTCGACCTTTCCGGATTCACTATGACACGCACTAATGAAGAATTTTTTAAGGATAATTACCAGATGATGAATATTTCTCAGCTAAAAGTTTCAAGAGACTCCCTTAAGCTCAGACTCGATTCTATTAAGAGAAAATATATATCAAATATTTACAACAATTTTTATTATTACAACATTTTTTGTAAGAAAAATATTCTTTTAAAAGATACCTCAAAGGTTTTAAAAAATGACTTTATAACTAATTTTAACAAACAAGAAAAAATAAGCATAGTTGAAAGAGCGATGAATCTCGCCCGCGGAATTAAAGATAATATTTTTTTTATAAGTCAGGATATTAAAGGAAGGGAAAAGTACGTTATAAGATACGATATTGAAAGGCAAAGAAAATTCACCTTATCAATAGCATGTTTAGTTCTTTTCTTTATCGGAACTCCGTTAGGAGCCATTATACGAAAAGGCGGACTTGGGCTGCCAATGGTGGTTTCGGTAGTATTTTTTGTTATCTTTCATGTAATTTCATTTACCTGCGAAAAAATGATACGTGAAGGAGTAATTCCCGCTTACGAAGGAATGTGGATACCTTCTCTTGTGTTCTTACCTTTTGGAATCTTCCTTACTATCAAAGCAACCAGCGATTCTACATTATTTGATGCGAAAACATACCCTGGTTTTCTTAAACGGTTATTTTACAGAAAAAATAACTTACAATGAGAATTCTTCAAATTACCAGCAGAGTCCCTTACCCGCCTATAGACGGTGGCGCTATTGGTTATTTCAATTTTACAAAATCATACTTTTTGCATCATTGCAATCTCACTTTACTTGCAATGAATACTTCAAAACATTTTATTGATATATCTAAATTGCCTGATGATTTTACCAGGTTTGCCCTTATCCATGCAGTTAATGTTGACACAAGTGTTAAACCTGTTTACGCCTTTTTAAATTTATTTTCAGGTAAACCGTATAATACTTCAAGGTTTGAAAATAAAAACTTCCGAAACAAACTTATTGAAATATTAAAAAATAATACTTTCGACATTATTCACCTTGATAGTCTTTTCGTGAGCATGTACATTGAAACTATCAGAAAATACTCAGACGCAAAAATTGTAATGCGCGCTCACAATGTTGAACACCTGATATGGGAAAGAATAGCTCACAATGAAAATTTTCTTTTAAAGAAATGGTATTTTTCTTTTCTTGCAAAAAAATTAAAAGCTTATGAAAAAGAACGTATCAACAAAGTAGATTTGCTTTTACCAATTTCTGAAATCGATAAAAAATATTTTACCGGACTTGGATGTAATACCAAACAATACGTTATCCCTGCAGGTATTCATATTGATAACTTTGTTATAGATAATTCAATGTTAGAGTATCCTAGTTTATTTCACCTTGGTTCTTTAGACTGGATCCCAAACTTACAAGCATTAAAATGGTTTCTTGATGAAATCTGGCCTCTGATCAATAATAAATATCCCGGGTTAAAATTTTATATTGCAGGACGGAATACGCCTCAATGGCTTAAGGAAATAAAATCTCCCGGTATTATTGTTACAGGAGAAGTTGAAAGCGCAGCTGATTTTATGAATAGCAAAGCCATTATGGTGGTTCCTTTACTTTCCGGCAGTGGCATGAGATTGAAAATAATTGAGGGAATGGCACTTGGAAAAACAATCATATCAACTTCCGTTGGAGCCGAAGGAATTGAATATACTAAAGATAATGAAATTATTATTGCTAACACGCCTCAGGAATTTTTATCAGCTATTGAAAAATGCCTGAACAATAAAAAATATTTTGAAGAAGTCGGCCAAAATGCACGCCGGCTGGCACTTTTAAAATATGATAATTTTAAACTAGTTGGCAAACTTTTAGACTTTTACAAAACAATTATGTAAGAAATAAATTACTCCACTTTCCGAAGTTTCGGGATTTGGGATTTGTTAATAGTTTTTAGTTTTTTAGTTATAGTTTCGTAAGTTTTTAGTTTTAGTTTAGCTTGTTAATAGTTTTGCCTTTTCAATAATTCCGATGGGTAATTAATTTTTACCAAGAAACTATAACGAGAAACTGAATAACCAAAACCAATGACTAATAACCAATAACTAAAGAAAAAGAAATAAATATTAATACACGTGCATTACTAAGCCATGAAAGTTTTTGTTTTACTATCCAGAGTACCTTATCCGCTAGAAAAAGGCGACAAACTTCGCGCTTATAATCAAATAAAATATTTATCCCGTTATAATGAAATTCATCTTTGCGCATTGCACGACTCCCCTGTTCATAAGGATGCACTGAATGCCTTGCAACCATTTTGTAAGTCCATACACTTTCTTAACCTGCCTGTGTTGTCAAGAGTAATTAATCTTTTCAAAACTATTTTTAACGGAAAGCCTTACCAGGTAGGTTATTTTTTCAATAAAAAAAATTTATATAAAATAGACAAGATTATTGATGAGATAAAACCCGACAGGATCTATTGCCAGTTGATAAGGGTTGCCGAATATGTAAAAACCCGGAAAATAAAAAAAACAATAGATTATCAGGATGTATTTTCAAAGGGCGTCGAAAGAAGAATATCTGTCGCTCCTTTTTACATGAAGCCACTGTTGAAGGCTGAACACAAAAGATTACAAAAATATGAATCCGCTATATTCGATCTGTTTGATAACAAAACTATTATTTCTCTTCCCGACAGGGATTTTATTAAACATGCTCAAAAAGAAAAAATCCTGGTAATTCCCAATGGAGTGGACTTGGAATATTATAAACCTCTTAACAGGGTAAAAGAATTCGACCTGCTTTTTACAGGGAATATGGGCTATCCGCCAAATATTAATGGTGTTATTTTTCTTGTAAAAAATATTTTACCTGAAGTAATAAAAAAATATCCAGGTATCAGAGTTTTAATTGCAGGCGCTAACCCTTCTATAAAAGTTCTTTCATTAAAGTCGGAAAATGTTATTGTTACAGGCTGGGTAAAAGATATTCGCGAATGCTATGCAAAATCCAGGATCTTTATTGCCCCTATGCAAATAGGAACAGGATTGCAGAATAAACTTCTTGAAGCAATGGCAATGAAAATTCCCTGCATTACCTCCGAACTAGCTAACAAAGCTCTATGCGCAATTAATGGTAAAAATATCCTTACAGCTAGCACACCAGAAGAATACTGCTCCCAAATAATTTTATTATTAGAAAATGAAGAAAAATCAAATATGATCGGAGAACAAGGGCGCCTTTTTGTTACTGAAAATTATAATTGGGATATAAACAACGAAAAGTTAAACGCTGTTATTTGTAGTTAAACTTTCATTTTATCATTTTTTTTATTATTAGCTTAATAATAATATAGAACTATGAATTATATACTGTTTTTTCAACAATTATATATGTCAGCAATATCAAGACTTTGCGGCTTTGCGTGAAAAAAAATATTGAATTCTTTTTAATTATAATTCATTCACTCATGCTCAAATATATTAAATCAAAAATATTTTACATTCTCCTTGTAATTCTTATCCTTGTATTTATTATTTTAAAAATACCATACCTGTCATTACCTTTATATTGGGATGAGGCATGGGTTTATGGACCTGCTATACGTATAATGGAAGCTAACAAATTAAGTATGTTACCTGATGCGCTTCCTGTTTACTTTTCGCGGGGGCATCCGCTCTTTTTTTATTTTACGGGGGCGCTTTGGTTAAGGATATTCGGAACATCTTTAATTGCAATACATACATTTGCATTATCAATTTCTATTGCTTTTATAATTTCTGTTTTTGTTTTTTGCAAAAAAATTTTCTCAGAACAAGTCGGTGTCATTGCTTGTTTATTTCTAATGCTTCAGCCGATATTTCAGGCACAGTCGGTGTTAATTCTTCCTGAAGTGATGGTTTCCCTTTTTTCTTTGCTTACAATCTATTTTTTTATCAAAGAAAATTGGATAGGATATATTGTTTCTGCAACTCTTGTTTTATTTACAAAAGAAACAGGTATTGTAGCAGTGGCATCATGTGGTATCTGGTTCCTTGCTGAAATGTTAATTTTAAAATCGAAAGAATTTAATTTAAAAAAATTCTTATTGCGTTCTTTAATCCTTATAATTCCTTTGATACTCATATCTTTCTTTTTTGTTTTACAGAAACAAATAAATGGCTGGTACTTTTTTCCCGAACATGTAAATTACCTTACTAACGATAGCCGATCTTTCTTAAATAAATTCCAAAGCTATTCCGCTTACCTTTTTATTTATTGGGGAAGAAATGTATTAACTTCTGCAATAATCGTATCACTGGCACTTTATTTTTATTATAGAAAGTACAGGGAAAATCCAGCCAATAAGCCCTTGTTAATCCTTTCTATTTATTGCATTTTATTTTTGGTTGCAAGTTCCTTTAATTTTTATAGCGACCGTTATACAATGAGCATGATTGCTCCTTTTATTATTATTACTTCTTTTATTGTTTTTACTACATTTTCAAAAAGACTTTTTCTTTATGTTTTCATTGCAGCTGTTTGTGCAATACAAATTTTCATCCATCTTCCTATAAAAACAAGCGGTGATCATAATCTTGGCTATGCTGATTGTGTTAAAACCCATCAGGAAATAGTAAATTATTGTGTTTACAATAATTTTCAGGACAAAAAAATATTTACACACTTTTTGATGATAAGTAATTTTACCAATCCATACTGCGGGTATGTCAGTGTTAATAATAAATTTTTAAATGTTAGTTCGGAATTTGATAATAAAACAGAAATGTGCATATTTTCAAATATGGAAGGCAAAGAGGATTATGAGAAAATAAAGAACTCTTTTCATTTAAAACTTCTCAAAAGATTTGAATCTCATCATGCATGGTCGGAAGTTTACGAGGTAATAAAAGCAAAATAATAAGTTATCTGAAATATTTAAGGAAGTATATCAGCTTTTTAAAAACCTCAGCAAAGCCACTTCTGCTGCAAGAAACAGCAAGGCAAGTATTACGAACAATTTCCACAGGCGGATTCCCTGGTTCAATTCTTCAAGGACTTTTGTAACCGGTTTATTTTTCAAATCAAGTACATTTATTTTTTTCAATCCTTTTTCTTTAATCTGATCGTTCAATTCATCAATGGAATAAAATTTTAATTCCGATTCTTTACGATCGTAATTATAAGAAATTCCGCTAACCGAATCCTCGCCATTCATCAATACATAATTACCTGCTTCTTTTAACTGGTCATGAGGATAAATATATGTTTGCAGATCAATGTTTTTATGTTCGGGGATTATCTCAATTTTTTTCGATTTGTTGGTAACCTTGAATGTAAAGTCATTGTTCATTTTTACGTTTCTTACTTCTATGGCTTCGTCTTTCCCAATAGTATAAAAAAGTTTATTTACCGGTTCGCTATATAAAGCGATATTATAAAGCGTAGGGACAAACATGGCGTGTTTCGGAAAATTGCTGAAATCTTCATTTAAAGGAACAGAAGAAAGATAAACTTTTCCTTTTCCTGATTTTTCGGAAATCATGAACGATTCGCCATTTTGCATTTTCATAATGAATTCATCAGTAGAAAATGTTTTCGAACTGAATTTGTAATGAGTTTTTACTACAGGAAGATCAATATTGTCAGGTCCCGCATGTGAAGGATCAAATACATCCCTGTATATTTCATGATCAATATTTATAGATGTTACTTTTGTTTTAGCTGTATCTTTTGAAGTATAATAAACAGGACCAAGTGATGAAAGTGAAACTTTATAATTGTCAATATCTGCATCGGTGGCGGGAAAAACAAGCAGGCTTCCTCCATTTGTAATGTATTGCTGCAGTTCCTGCAATAATCCGCTCGACAGTGATTTCAGTTCATCAAGGATTATAAGCTTAAATTCAGGCAAACGTGAATAATCAACTTTGTTAACATTCATATTTGTTAAAGCAAATGCAGAATCTTTTCCAAACAAAGAATTGATATAAATACTTTCTGTATTTTCATTTATGCATAACACTTGTATGCTTTCCGAAATCTTATAACTAAAATAAAATTTATCATCAAATACAATAGGATAATCAATTATTTCGAGCATTCCCGACTGAATACCTTTTCCTTCAAGTTTATATGGCAGTTTCACTTCCGCTTCCGAACCGGCAGGAATATCAACACTGGCAACTGTTTTCTGTTTGCCATTTATTAATAATTTGACAGGAATTTTTTCAGCATCGTTAACAGAGCTGTTTTTAATAAGGGCGTTTAATTGTACCTGTTGGTCCACCTGCATTACAGGCGAAGCAAACCAGCAACTATCAATGTATGTATTATTTACCTCATTAGAAACTAAGGGGACTAAGTTCACTTCAACATTTGTGTCAGCTTTCACGTTTGCTATATCAGTTGTCGCTTTTGAAAAATCCGAAATAATAAATGACATTTTCCCCTTGCTGTTAATTGATGAAAACAAGTCGTTCTGCCTGGTAATGACCTCAGATAATTTTCTGAAAGAAGGAGATATTTCAAGTTCATTTATCATTTGAACAAATTCCTCTTTCGTTACATAAGACTGATGTTTCCCTTCAAAATCATTTGTAAGTACCTGGAAAAGATCTGTGGTTTTATATGCATTAGCTATTTCAAGCGCCTTACTTTTAGCTTCATCAAACAAAGGACCTTTGCTCGATAAAGCTTCCATACTAAAGGAATTATCAAGGTAGATACTTATTACATTTCCTATGGGATTTATTTTATTTTCATTAACGGGAATATATGGCTGAGCAAATGCTATTACGAGGCATGAAACAGCAAGTACACGGGAAATCAATACAAGCAGATGTTTAACTTTCGATTTTTTTTGCGTTTCCTGTTTCAGTTCCTTAAGGAATTCCACATTACTGAAGTAAACTCTTTTAAATCGCCTGAAATTAAAAAGATGAATTATTACAGGAATAGCAATAAAAAAAAGAGCTAATAAAAAATATGGATTTACAAATTTCATCTGAGAGGAAAATCTTTCAAATACCGGTCAAAGTTATTTAAATATTATATATAAATTAAATTTTGTTATTTTTATTGCAAGGCAACCAAATATATTAAATCTCGTCTTTTAAATGTAAATGAATTTTTTATTTAAATAAATCCAATAACTGAAAATCAATGCATTAATTTCATCGAATTAATTTATTAAAAAGCAACTTATAAAAAATTTTACCTTTT
>CAINEZ010000211.1 GCA_903847905.1 uncultured Bacteroidota bacterium | reverse complement strand
CATTAGTGTCCATTAAAAAATAATAAATGTTCTTTGAAATCTTTGTATATCTACATTAAACGAACTTTATAGTTACGTGACGATTTGAAATGCTTATGTTGAGTGGTAAAATTAATACTTCCATGAACAAAGGCAAATATGTTTTCGCACAGCTGACAGAGTTTTTACCTCAAAGAGTATTTGATGGTTTTGTAGCAAAGTATTCGGGTAATAAATATGTCAGGCACTTTACATGTTGGAATCAGTTGCTTTGCATGATTTTCGGACAACTTACCAATAGAGATAGTCTCCGTGATTTGATTGTTGCTATTGACGCTCATAGTCAAAAAATGTATCATCTCGGATTTGGTAAAAGCGTAACCAGAAGTAATTTTGCCAAATCGAATGAGAGTCGCAACAGTAAGATGTTTGAAGAGTTTGCTTATCATCTTATTGATATAGCTCGTAAGAAAAGAGCTAATGACAATTTTGAGATAAAGGGAAAAATTTATGCTTTTGATTCTACTACTATCGACCTATGCTTGAATGTATTTTGGTGGGCAAAATTTCGCAAAGCAAAAGGAGGTATAAAACTTCATACACTTTATGATATTACTACACAAATACCTGCATTTATCCATATTACAGCAGCAACGGTAAACGACGTTAATGCAATGGATTTAATTCCTTATGAAAGCGGAGCATATTATATTTTTGATCGTGGTTATGTTGATTTTACTCGACTTTACAAGATAACCAATCACACAGCGTATTTTGTCATAAGAGCTAAATCCAATCTCAAATTTAGCAGAATATATTCCAATAAGGTTGATAAAACAACAGGTGTTCAATGTGACCAGATTGGAAAATTGACAGGGTTTTATGTGTCCAAGCAATATTCCGACAAGCTTCGTAGGGTAAAGTTTTATGACGAGGAAACCAAGCGGACTTTTGTATACTTGACCAACAACTTGGAACTATCAGCAGTGCTAATTGCACTACTTTATAAAAATCGCTGGCAAGTAGAATTGTTTTTCAAATGGATAAAACAACATCTAAAGATAAAATCCTTTTGGGGAACTACTGAAAATGCTGTGCGTATCCAAATTTACACTGCAATTATTGCATATTGTTTAGTCGCAATTATCGGGCATGATCTTAAAATAGACCGTTCAACCTACGAAATATTACAGGTCTTAGGCATATCTCTACTTGATAAAACTCCTGTAAAAGAGCTGTTTACAAAAATAGATTACAAAGATGTCAAAGAACTATATAATAACCAGCTGTCAATCAATTTGTTTTAAGTGGACAGCTATGATAAAATATATTAAACTTAAACGTAAAATAAAAATTTAAGTTTCGATGCACAAGAATCAAGTATAACGCTAAATCAAATTCACCAGGTAGTTGCCATAACCGCTTTTCAGCAATGGGTTTGCAATTTTAATCAATTGATCACTGTTAATAAAACCCATTCTGAATGCCATTTCCTCAATACAGCCTATTTTTAAGCCTTGCCTTTCCTCAATTACCTGTACAAACTGGGAAGCCTGCAAAAGAGAATCAAAAGTACCGGTATCAAGCCAGGCTGTTCCGCGACTAAGAATTCCTACTTTAAGCTTGCCTTTTTCAAGATAACATTTATTGACATCAGTAATTTCGTATTCACCCCTTGCACTGGGTTTAATATTTTTAGCTATTTCAACAACAGAATTATCATAAAAATACAAGCCTGGAACTGCATAATTTGATTTTGGCTCAGCAGGCTTTTCTTCAATTGAAATAGCTTTATGATTTTTATCAAATTCAACAACGCCGTAACGTTGTGGATCAGAAACATGATATGCAAATACAACTCCGCCATCAGGATTGTTATTTTCCTGCACTAATTGTTGAAAGCCACTTCCATAAAAAATATTATCGCCTAAGATCAGGGCAACTTTTTCATTACCTATAAAATTTTCCCCTATCACAAATGCCTGTGCAAGCCCATTTGGAACAACTTGCTCTTTATAACTGAAAGAACAACCTAATTGTTTCCCGTCGCCGAGTAACTTCTTAAAATGTGGCAGGTCATGAGGTGTTGATATTATTAGTATTTCTTTGATCCCCGTCATCATCAGAACAGAAATAGGGTAATAAATCATTGGTTTGTCATAAATTGGCATCAACTGTTTGCTCAAAGCAATAGTAAGCGGGTGTAGCCTGGTTCCTGAACCACCAGCTAAAACAATACCTTTCATGTTTGGATATTTATAATAAGATTAATATATTTTAAAATCAATTTTAATTATTATTGTTTGTTTCAATTTCCACACAAATATCTTCATTAGCGGTATCTTCGCTCTCATCAGTTTCAGAATCATAAATTTCAAGTATCGGTTGCTTAAAGGATTTTGTTGTAATGGTTTTGTCTAATGTAAGTACAAGCGACGGAAGCACTATAATATTAAAAAATAAAGCAAGGAATAGAGTTATGGAAATAAGCATACCCAAAGCTTGTGTTCCGCCAAACCCTGAAACCATAAATACGCCAAACCCCAGAACAAGAACAATGGATGTGTATATCATGCTTATACCTGTTTCACTCAAGGCATTTGCAACTGACAATTTTATATTACCATAGGTGTATTTTAATTCATTCCTGTATTTAGAAAGAAAAAGTATCGCATTATCTATTGAAATCCCTAAAGCTACACTAAAAACAATAAGAGTAGATGGCTTTACAGGAATTCCGGCGTAACCCATGATGGCAGCCGTGATCATCAATGGTATCAAATTACAGATCATTGCAATAAATACCATTCGGTAAGATGTAAATACAATAGCAACAATCAATGATATCAGGATAATGCCGAAGAATACACTTTCAAAAAGGTTACGGATAAGAAAATCGGTTCCTTTTGTATAAACAATACTATTTCCTGTAATAGTTACATCATATTTTTTCGGATCGAAGATAGAATCAATTTTAGGTCTGAGCTTCTTTTCTATTCTATTCATTTCCTTTGTCCCTACATCAGCCATCTGTACACTTATTCGGGTATAGCGTTTTGTGCTGTCAATAAAAGAATGCATCATGTTCTTCTTCCCTTTGATCTTTGAAGGTAAATAAGAAAGAATAAAATCTTTTTCGTTATTATTGGGTAATGTATAAAAAGCTGTGTCGCCATTATAAAAAGACTGCTTGGCGAATTTAACAAACTCAGCCAAAGATAATGGTCTCGAGAATTGGGGAAAACTATCAAGTTCTTTTTGCAATTTTGCAATTTTAGTAATTGTTGATAGTTTCATTACGCCGTTTTTCTTTTTTGTGTCAATAGAAATTTCAAAAGGCATAACCCCATGAAAATTCTTTTCGAAAAATTTCAAGTCAACATAAACCGGATCATCTTTCCTGATATCATCCACAACTTTTCCGGAAGTTTTCATATTACTTATACCATAAACACAACCCAGCATAAATATTCCTGTAATTATATAAACAAGTTTCCTTTTGGAAAACACAATAATTTTAATGTTTTCTATTATGAAATTTAACTGTTTATTCTCCAGGTGTTCGGTGTGTCTGGGTTTTGGCGGAGCCAGATAACTAAAGATAATAGGTATAAGTGTAATAGACATAATATATTCTATCATTACATTGATAGAAGCAATAACACCAAATTCCCTGAGTATAGCATTTGATGTAAGCATAAAGGTAGCAAAGCCTGTTGCAGTAGTTAAATTGGTCATAAGTGTAGCAAAACCTATTCTTTTTACAACTCGTGATAAGGCTTTTACTTTATTGCCATGAAGCTTATATTCCCAATGATATTTATTAATAAGATATATACAGTTCTCTATCGCAATTATTACAAGTAACGAAGGAATAACGCCATTTAAAATAGTAATTTTATATCCAAATAACGAAATAGTCCCAAGAGTCCAGATTATACTAATAGCTACTAAAATAAGAGAAGAGAAAACCACCCTGGTGGATTTAAAAAATAATATCATGATCACAGCAGCGATCAATAACGATAGAATAATAAATAAAATAAGTTCCGATTTAACTTTTTGAGTAGTAACTGTCCTTATATAAGGCAATCCCGAGTAATGAACTTCCGATCCGGTTTTTTCTTTATATTCTTCTATCATGGATTTTATTTCCATGATCAATCCTTCTCGGCTTTTGTCGTTCAGTTTGTTCTTATCAAGTGTAATCGCTATAAGGTAAGTGTGGGAGTTTTTATTATAAAGAAACCCATTGTAAAAGGGTAAAGTAAAAATTAATTTTTTAATGCTGTCAACTTCGGCCTGAGTATTTAACTCATGTGGAACCAGCGATCGGAACTCAAATTTTTTAAGACTGTCGTTTTTATAAATATCTATTGTGCGGGCAATTGAAACAACTTCTTCTATTCCGTCTTTTTTCTTAATATCGTTGCATAGGTTATAGAGCGCGTTAAATTGATTTTTTTCAAATATTTTATCATTCTTGATACCAACAGCAAAAACATTTCCATCTTCTCCAAATCTTTTTTTAAATATTTCATATTTTATAAAAGTAGAATCTGAAGAAGGCAGCATCCTGGCAAGTTCATAAGACAATTGAACTGTAAGGGCTTTATAAGCCATGAATGCAGTAAGGATAGTAATAGTTATAATGATTCCTAACCTATTTCTCAGTAAAAGTCTTACAAGCAATGTCCACATTATGCAATAATTAATACTGAATTATTTTACCCTTATAAAGTCCATGTTATGCAGAACCTTATCAAATTTGGAATACTGCATATGCAGGATAGATTCTGTAAAACCGATAAGAAATATTTGCAAATCATTTTCATATTGGTGAAAAAACAGGATTGTATTTAAAAGGGCATCAAAAGTAAGACTTTCATTTGGAAAAGAAAAATGATTTACCCGATTTTCTTAACTATTTTATTTTTTCTTAGATGTGTGATTAATAATTGACTTATTTTTGGCTCAATCTTTGTTTTACAATTTTTGCAATTAAATCTTATTTACATGAAAACTACAGCCACACTATTTATTATAATAGCATTAACTTTTACCGGATGCATTTCTTCAAAGAAGTTATTACAACAAGAAGAATATGATCTTGCAATTAGTAACTCCGTACATAAACTCAAAAGAAAACCTGATAAAGAAAAAGAAATAAATATTCTGTCACAGGCTTACAAGCTTGCTAACCAGAAAGACCTTGATAATATTACCTTTCTGAAAAAGACAGGAGAACCCGATATTTGGGATAAAATATTTTCAACTTATTTTTCAATGAAAATTCGCCAGGAAAAAGTTAAAGTGTTACCTCAGTCACTGCTTGATCTGATCGGATATAAATATGTAAATTACGATGAAGAAATAATTGAAGCAAAGAAAAAAGCAGCCGCCTACTATTATACTTATGCACAAACTTTGCTAAAAGAAAATTTACGTTCAAAAGCTCGTTTAGCATACGATGATTTACAAAAAGTTAAAGAATATTATAATTCATATAAAGATACAGATTCTCTTATGTCTGTTGCTATTGAGAAAGGCACAGCAAATGTTTTATTTAAAATAAAAAATCAATCTCCTATACTGCTGCCAGCCGATTTTGAAGCGGAACTTACTAAGATCAGCATGACGGATTTGAATAAACTTTGGATCAATTACGATGTAAATGAAGTGAAATCCCGTTCTTATGCTTATGTCATTCTTGTTAACATTAAAGGTATTGATGTATCTCCGGAGTCTGTCAAAGAAATTCATTATACCGAAACCAGAGAAGTAGCAGATGGTTTCACGTACAAGTTAGATGATAAAGGAAATGTAGTAAAAGATAGTCTTGGCAACGATATAAAGGTACCTAAATATAGAACTTTAAGATGTGAAGTAATAGAAACACAAAAGAAAAAATCTGCAATTATTACCGGAACCATTGATTATATAAATAACGAAACTAATCAGTTAATTAAAACTGATCCTGTTACTGCTCAAACTTTTTTTGAAAATTCTTATTTCGCTACAAACGGTGATATACTTGCATTAAAAGATGAAACTAAGAATAAGCTGAACAACAAGCCTATGCCATTTCCACCCAACCCTGCAATGATTATTCAGGCCGGAGGTATTATGAAAGGCATGGTTAAAGATATTATCTGGAAAAATACATATTTGTTTGATAACTAGAAGTTACTTCAGGGTAACACAAATAGCTAAAAAAGAAATTTAATTTCTAATTTCTCATACTCATGCTTATACAATAGATTGGTTTAAGCTTGTGATAAATAATGCTCAACCACCATAGGGAGGATGAGCATTTCTAATTATAATGGGTAATTATAAAAATGTATTTTT
>CAINEZ010000210.1 GCA_903847905.1 uncultured Bacteroidota bacterium | reverse complement strand
TAAAAACAATTTAAAAAACCAAATACAATGGCAGACATCAAAACTTTAGCAGAACAGTTAGTGAATCTAACAGTAAAAGAAGTAAACGAATTAGCAAAAGTATTAAAAGAAGAATACGGTATTGAACCTGCAGCCGCTGCAAGCATTGTAGCCGCACCTGCTGCTGAATCAGCAGTAGCTGAAGCAAAAACACAATTCGACGTAATTCTTAAATCGGCAGGCGCTCAGAAACTCGCAGTTGTAAAACTTGTAAAAGAGTTGACAAGCCTCGGGTTAAAAGAAGCAAAAGAACTTGTTGATGCAGCCCCGAAAGCTATTAAGGAAGCCGTTACTAAAGATGAAGCCGATTCTCTGAAAAAACAACTTGAAGAAGCAGGAGCTGAAGTTGAAGTTAAATAATAAGGTATAATATATATAAGGAGTGAGCTTTAATTAGATGATTAATCAGAGGACTTAATCCTTATAGCGCATGTTTTTTTACTTGTTATATTACTTTATTATTAACTTAAATTTCAAAATCCTTGGCTAACTATAATAATACCCAACGTATCAATTTTGCTTCTGCAGGTAATCAATTTGAATACCCGGATTTTCTTGATATCCAGTTAAAATCATTTCAGGATTTTTTCCAGTTAGAAACGACTTCTGAGAATCGTAAGAATGAAGGCTTATACAGAGTATTTGCTGAAAACTTCCCGATATCAGATGCAAGGAATAATTTCGTACTGGAGTTTTTGGATTATTATATTGATCCTCCCAGGTATTCCATTGAAGAGTGCATTGAAAGAGGATTAACACATAGTGTTCCTTTAAAAGCAAAATTAAAATTGTATTGCACCGATCCCGAACATGAGGATTTCGAAACCATCATTCAGGATGTGTATCTTGGTACAATACCATATATGACACCAAAAGGCACGTTTGTGATCAATGGTGCCGAAAGAGTTGTTGTATCTCAGCTACACCGTTCTCCCGGAGTATTTTTCGGTTCAAGCCGACATGCAAATGGTACTCAGTTGTACTCTGCCAGAATAATTCCTTTTAAAGGCTCATGGATGGAGTTTGCGACTGATATCAATAATGTAATGTACGCTTATATTGACCGGAAGAAAAAATTACCCGTTACTACTCTTTTGAGAGCAATTGGTTATGAAAGTGACAAAGATATACTCGAAATTTTCGGCTTGGCTGATGAAATTAAAGTCAGTAAATCCGGACTGAAAAAATGTGTCGGAAGAAAGCTTGCAGCAAGAGTTTTACGCACATGGGTCGAAGATTTTGTTGATGAAGATACCGGCGAAGTAGTATCTATTGAACGTACTGAAGTAGTTATTGACAGAGAAACTATCCTTGATAATAATCATATTGACTTGATTGTTGATTCTGGAGCAAAAACAATACTCCTTCACAAAGAAGAAGGTAATTTTGTTGATTTTTCAATAATTTACAATACTCTTCAGAAAGATACCGCCAACTCTGAAAAAGAAGCTGTTGAATTTATTTACAGGCAACTTAGAAATGCAGAACCTCCTGATGAAGAAACAGCAAGAGGTATTATTGAGAAACTGTTTTTCTCGGATAAAAGATATAACCTTGGGGAGGTAGGAAGATACAGGATTAATAAAAAGCTTAATCTTGAAACTCCAATGGATGTGAAGGTTTTAACAAGAGAAGATATCATCTGCATAATAAAATTCCTTATAGAACTTGTAAATTCAAAGGCTGAAGTTGATGATATCGATCATTTAAGCAACCGAAGAGTTAGAACCGTAGGGGAACAATTATTTTCTCAGTTTGGTACTGGTCTTGCCAGGATGGCCCGCACTATCCGAGAACGCATGAATGTTAGGGATAATGAAGTATTTACCCCGACCGACCTGATCAATGCTAAAACACTTTCGTCGGTAATTAATTCTTTTTTTGGAACCAATCAATTGTCTCAATTTATGGATCAGACAAATCCGCTTGCTGAATTAACCCACAAGCGCAGGTTGTCTGCATTAGGTCCGGGCGGTCTTTCAAGAGAAAGAGCCGGTTTTGAAGTGCGCGACGTTCACTATACGCATTACGGACGTTTATGTACTATTGAAACACCTGAAGGACCAAACATAGGTCTTATTTCTTCGCTTTGCGTTTATGCCAAAATAAATAATCTGGGATTTATTGAAACTCCATACCGTTTTGTAAAAAATGGGAAGGTGGATTTTAAAGCAACTCCTATTTACCTGAGCGCTGAAGAAGAAGAAAAAAAGATAATTGCCCAGGCAAATGCACTTTTACTTAAAGACGGTAAGTTTGCAAGCTCAAAAGTAAAAGCAAGATTTCTCGCAGATTACCCTATTGTTGACCCGAATGAAGTTGATTTAATGGACATAGCTCCAAACCAAATTGCCTCTATTGCTGCATCCCTGATTCCTTTCCTAGAACATGACGATGCTAACCGTGCACTTATGGGATCGAATATGATGCGTCAGGCTGTTCCTCTTATTAAACCTGAATCTTCTATTGTTGGGACAGGTCTTGAAGCGATAGTTGCAAGAGATTCAAGAGTGCTTCTTGCTTCGGAAGGGCAGGGTGTTGTTGAACATGTGGATGCCAAAGAAATAATAATAAGATATACAAGAACGGATGAAGAAAAACTTGTAAGTTTTGATGATGATGTTAAAACATACAAAATTCAGAAGTTCCATAAAACAAATCAGAATACTTGCCTTAACTTAAACCCTATCGTAAAAAAAGGTGATAAGGTTAAAAAAGGTCAGCTAATTTGCGAAGGCTATGGTACAAGAGATGGAGAACTTGCATTAGGAAGAAATCTTACTGTTGCATTCATGCCATGGAAAGGATATAACTTTGAAGATGCCATTGTTATTAATGAAAAAGTTGTCCGTGAAGATTGGTTTACTTCTCTTCATATTGATGAATTTATACTTGAAGTTCGTGATACGAAGCGAGGCGTAGAAGAGCTTACTAATGATATTCCAAATGTAAGCGCAGAAGCCACTAAAGACCTTGACGAAAATGGACTGATACGTATTGGCGCAGAAGTTGTTGAAGGAGATATCCTTATTGGTAAGATTACCCCTAAAGGTGAAACCGATCCGACTCCTGAAGAAAAATTGCTTAGGGCTATCTTCGGCGACAAAGCCGGTGATGTGAAAGATGCATCTCTTAAAGCCCCTCCTTCGTTACGCGGCGTTGTAATTGATAAAAAACTTTTCTCAAGGGTTATCAAAGACAGAAAAGCCAAGACAAAAGAAAAAGTGCTGCTATCCAAGATGGAAGATGATTACAATAAAGATGAGCAGGAACTTAAATCCAAACTTGTAGATAAACTTATTGTACTCGTTGCAGGTAAGACATCTCAAGGTGTTTCCAATAATTTTAAAGAAGTTGTAATTCCCCGGGGAGCTAAATTTACACAGAAATTTCTTCTCGGCATCGACTATTCTTCTGTCAACCCTAACAAATGGACAACAGATAAGGATAAGAACGAACTTATAAAAGAATTACTTCGTAATTATAATATAAAACTTAAGGATGTTCTCGGAGCATACAACCGCAAGAAATTTTCAGCAACTGTAGGAGATGACCTTCCCAGTGGAATTATTCAACTGGCAAAGGTTTTTGTTGCAAAGAAAAGAAAGCTGAAAGTGGGGGATAAAATGGCAGGACGTCACGGAAATAAAGGTATAGTAGCAAGAATTGTAAGAGAAGAAGATATGCCTTTCCTTGAAGACGGAACTCCTGTTGATATTGTACTTAACCCGCTCGGTGTACCTTCCCGAATGAACCTTGGTCAGATTTATGAAACTGTTCTTGCATGGGCAGGATTAAAATTAGGTATGACTTTTTCATCACCAATTTTTGACGGAGCTACTATTGATGAAATAAATGAATATCTGAAAAAAGCAAAATTACCTGAAAATGGTAAGATTTATCTTTATGATGGAGGCACCGGTGAACGTTTTGACCAACAGGCAACAGTTGGAGTAATCTACATGATGAAGCTGGGCCATATGGTTGATGATAAAATGCATGCCCGTTCAATAGGTCCTTATTCACTGATAACTCAGCAGCCTCTTGGTGGTAAAGCACAGTTTGGAGGTCAGAGGTTTGGAGAAATGGAAGTTTGGGCTCTTGAAGCTTTTGGAGCAGCTAATATTCTTCAGGAAGTTCTTACTATCAAATCAGATGATGTTGTTGGAAGAGCCAAAGCATACGAGAGTATTGTGAAAGGTGAAACAATGCCGGTTCCCGGTGTTCCGGAATCATTTAATGTTTTGGTTCATGAATTAAGGGGCCTTGGTTTGAATATCACTTTCGATTAATTTGAGGCGGATTTTATCCCCTGATATATTTCAAATGATATAAGTATTCAACTAGATCAACAAAATATATGTCCTTCAGAAAAGAAAATAACGTCAAGACCAGTTTCTCAAAAATAACTATCAGTCTTGCTTCACCGGAAGCCATACTCGAACGCTCAAGCGGCGAGGTATTGAAACCGGAAACAATCAACTACCGCACTTACAAGCCTGAAAGGGACGGATTATTCTGCGAAAGGATTTTTGGTCCGGTAAAAGACTGGGAATGTTATTGCGGAAAATATAAAAGAATCAGATACAAAGGAATTGTATGTGATCGCTGTGGTGTAGAAGTGACAGAAAAAAAGGTTAGAAGGGAACGTATGGGGCATATTCAACTTATTGTTCCTGTTGCACATATTTGGTTCTTTCGCTCACTACCTAATAAAATAGGCTATTTGCTTGGGTTGCCTACGAAAAAACTTGATATGATAATTTATTACGAAAGATATGCCGTAATAAATCCTGGTATCAAACAAGCTGACGGACTGAATTACTTAGATTTTTTAACAGAAGAAGAATATTTTAATATTATTGAAAATCTTCCTAAGGAAAATCAGTTACTTGATGATGAAGACCCTAATAAATTTATTGCCAAGATGGGCGCTGAAGCTTTGCACGACTTGTTAGGCCGCCTTAATCTTGATCAGCTATCGTATGATCTGCGCGATAAAGCAAATAATGAAACTTCCCAGCAAAGAAAACAGGAAGCTTTAAAACGTTTGAAGGTAGTTGAATCATTCAGAGAAGCTAATAAACGTATTGAAAATAAACCGGAATGGATGATAGTAAAAGTTGTTCCGGTTATCCCTCCCGAATTAAGACCCTTGGTTCCGCTTGATGGCGGAAGGTTCGCAACATCCGACCTTAATGACTTATACAGAAGAGTGATAATTCGTAATAACCGTTTAAGAAGACTTATAGAAATCAAAGCTCCCGATGTTATTCTTCGTAATGAAAAGAGAATGCTTCAGGAAGCAGTAGATTCATTATTTGATAATTCCAGGAAAGCAAGCGCTGTAAAAACTGAATCTAACAGGGCTCTGAAATCGCTTAGTGACAGCCTTAAAGGGAAACAAGGACGTTTCCGCCAGAACTTGCTTGGAAAGAGAGTTGACTATTCTGCACGTTCAGTTATTGTTGTAGGACCTGAACTTAAATTGCATGAATGCGGTATCCCGAAAGAAATGGCTTCAGAATTATTCAAGCCTTTCATAATTCGTAAAATGTTGGAAAGAGGGATTGTGAAGACCGTAAAATCTGCGAAAAAAATTGTCGACAGAAAAGATCCTATCGTTTGGGATATTTTGGAAAGTGTTTTAAAAGGTCACCCTGTATTGCTCAATCGTGCGCCAACATTGCACCGTTTGGGTATCCAGGCATTTCAGCCAAAAATGATTGAGGGAAAGGCAATTCAGTTGCATCCTCTCGTATGTACTGCATTTAACGCAGACTTCGACGGTGACCAGATGGCTGTACATGTACCTCTGGGTCCTGCTGCTATTTTGGAAGCGCAAATGCTGATGCTGGCTTCACATAATATTCTGAATCCAGCCAATGGTGCACCTATTGCAGTTCCTTCACAGGATATGGTGTTAGGTCTTTATTATATGACTAAAGGCCGCAAAGGGACACCGGAATTACCTGTTATTGGAGAAGGCATGACTTTCTATTCTCCTGAAGAAGTCATAGTGGCATATAATGAAAAGAAAGCAGACCTTCATGCCTTCATTAAGGTAAGAATTGATGGAGAAGAAAGAAAGATTATTGAAACTACAGTAGGACGGGTGTTGTGTAATATTTTTGTTCCTAAGGAATATGGTTATATTAATGAACTCCTTACTAAAAAGACACTCAGGGATATAATCGGAGATATCTTGAAAAAAACCGGCGTAAAGATTACGGCGAAATTTTTAGATGATTTAAAAGACCTTGGTTTTGAAATGGCATTTAAAGGAGGCTTGTCTTTTAAACTCAGCGATGTTGTTATTCCTGAAATGAAAGAAAACCTTATTGGGCAGGCAAACGTTGAAGTTGAAGAAGTAATGAACAATTACAATATAGGTTTGATTACTAATAACGAACGTTATAACCAGATCATTGACATCTGGACACATACTAACTCGAAAGTTACACAGGCCCTGATGGACAGGCTATCCAAAGACGAAGATGGATTTAATCCCGTTTATATGATGCTTGATTCGGGAGCCCGTGGTTCAAAAGAACAGATCAGACAGCTTTGCGGAATGAGAGGTTTAATGGCTAAACCTCAGAAATCAGGCGCTATTGGAGGTGAAATTATCGAGAACCCGATTCTTTCGAACTTTAAGGAAGGCTTGTCTATCCTTGAGTATTTTATTTCTACTCACGGTGCGCGTAAAGGTCTTGCAGATACCGCTCTTAAAACAGCTGATGCCGGTTACCTTACTCGTCGTTTGGTAGATGTTGCACAGGATGTAGTGATAACTGAAGAAGATTGTGGTACATTGAGAGGGCTTACTACTTCCGCACTTAAGAACAATGAAGAAACAGTTGAAAGTTTGTATGACAGAATTCTTGGGCGTACAAGCCTGCACGATATATATGATCCTATTTCCGGAAAGCTTATTATTCAGGCAGGTCAGGAGTTAACTGAAGAAATATGCCATGAAATTGAGGATTCACTACCAATTGAATCAATTGAAATTCGTTCGGTATTAACATGCGAATCCAAACAGGGTGTGTGCGCTAAATGTTATGGACGTAACCTGGCAACAGGATATATGGTTCAGAAAGGCGAGGCTGTCGGGGTTATTGCAGCTCAGTCAATCGGAGAGCCTGGTACACAGCTTACCCTTCGTACATTCCATGTGGGTGGTGTTGCCGGTGTGAACATAGCTTCTTCACCAAATGTTATTGCAAAATTTAATGGAATCCTTGAAATTGATGAACTGCGTTATATTGAGTATTCCAATGCTTCCGGCGATAAGTACGATGTAGTAATAGGAAGATCTGCCGAAGTAAGAATCATTGATCCTAACACAAAAATCAATCTTGCTACAAATCAGATCCCTTATGGCGCCAGGCTGTTTTTCAGGAATGGAAAAAAAGTAGTAAAAGGTGATATAATTTGTGACTGGGATCCTTTCAATGCTGTAATTCTTTCAGAATATACAGGAAAAATTCAATTTGAAAACATCATTGAAAATCTTACTTTTCATGTCGAATCCGACGAACAGACAGGCTATCATGAAAAGGTTATCATTGAAAGCCGCGATAAAAGCAGAAATCCGGCAATAAATATTATCGGCTCAGGCAAAGAAGTCGTGAAAATGTATGATATTCCTGTTGGAGCACATATTTCAGTAAATGATGGCGATAAAATAAAAGCCGGTGATATACTTGTAAAAATTCCAAGAACAGTGGGTAAAGCCGGTGATATCACAGGAGGACTTCCACGTGTTACCGAATTATTCGAAGCACGTAATCCATCTGATCCTGCTGTTGTTTCTGAAATTGATGGTGTTGTTTCTTTTGCAAAAAAGATAAAGAGAGGTAATCGTGAAATTATTATCACTTCAAAAACTGGCGAAGAAAAGCATTATCTTATTCCATTAACCAAGCAGATTCTTGCACAGGAGAATGACTTTGTAAGGGCAGGAACCCCGTTATCTGATGGCGCTGTTACTCCTGCTGATATACTTGCTATTAAAGGACCAACAAAGGTTCAGGAATATCTTGTTAATGAAGTTCAGGAAGTTTACCGTTTGCAGGGTGTTAAGATTAACGACAAGCATTTTGAGGTAATAGTACGCCAGATGATGCGTAAAGTAGAAATTGTTGACCCGGGCGATACTAAATTTCTTGAAGGTGAAATTGTAAACAAAGCCGACTTCAACGAAGAAAACGACTGGATATTCGGTAAGACGGTAGTGATTGATTCTGCCGATTCTCCTAATATTAAAGCAGGACAGATCATTACTGCAAGAAAATTGCGTGATGAGAACTCTATGTTAAAACGCAAAGATAAAAGGCTTATTGATGCACGTGACGCTGTTCCAGCAACATCAAGCCAGATATTACAAGGTATAACAAGAGCTTCACTGCAAACCAAGAGTTGGTTGTCGGCTGCGTCGTTCCAGGAAACTACGAAGATCCTTACTGAAGCTGCTGTTAACGGAAAAGATGATATTCTTGCAGGTCTTAAAGAAAATGTTCTTGTAGGTCATCTTATACCTGCTGGTACAGGATTGCGCGAATACGACAATATCATCGTAGGATCAATGGAAGAATACCAGAGCCTGATGGCTTCTAAAGAAGCGGTTGCTGAGTAATATGTTATTTTGGTAATCGGTAATCGGAATAAAAAAATAAATAATATAAGAAATCTAAAATTAAAGTCATGGCTGACGAACAGAATATACAGAACCAGATCAATATTGAATTACCTGAGGATGTTGCTGAAGGTATATATTCAAATTTAGCTATTATAACTCATTCTAATTCGGAGTTTGTAATAGATTTTATAAAGATGCTTCCGGGAATTCCAAAAGCAAAAGTAAAATCGAGGATAATTCTTACTCCGCAACATGCGAAACGTTTACTTACCGCATTAAAAGAAAATATTGCAAAATTTGAAAATGCGCACGGCACTATTAAAGTTGAAGAATTTTCAGCATTTCCGATGAATTTCGGAGGACCGATTCCGCAGGCATAAACAATTAATAGTTAAAAAATTGATTGGGAGAATGGGTGACAATGTGAATGGGTGAGGTAATACGGATATATAATATAATGAACGCTACAAGGGAAACCGGTAGCGTTTTTTATTTTATATACATTATGATGTTTGAAAATGTTTTACATTTGGGAATAAATTAGTTGAATACGAAAGGTGAACGGAACGTCAGGCTGAGTTTATCGAAGCCTCATCAAAGACTGGAAAATAGCTCACAACAAAGGTGAAGCTAGAAACAAGTTAGCGATCATGCAGAAAAAACACACAGCACATTGACAATGAAACGAAAATCAGAAACGAAATGACAGAATTAAAAGAAAAATTATCCCTACCCTTCGTATTATTAAAAATTTCTGCTACTACATTTGTAGCACATTGTCAAGCCACACAAGCCGGCACACAAACCAGAACTTACCAAAGAACTGCAATTTTGCCGACACACAACATCGGTATGATTATTAAATATTAATTTTGAGGGTTTGTAAAATTTATGGGACGTTCAACAATACATTACGCAGACAATAAGACCAACAATGCTTTAAAGGCATTACATAATAAACTTAGACCAGCAGGTACACCCGTTCAGAGAGTTGAGTATATTATAGAATTGTTATTACTTAGGATTTTTGAGACCAAAATAAAACAAGACGATGAATTTAAACCACTTCGTAATCTTTTTACGGCTGACTATAAATGGCTGAATCCAAAGACAGGAAAAGAAGAATCAAACGAAAATCGTTTATTTTCATATTTATCCACTGTAACTGGCAGTAATGTTACAGCAGAATTGAACGACAACTTTTTTCCTTTCTATTCAAACATAATGCAAAGCGCAAGGAAAGTATTTAAAGGAAATTTACCTCAAAAAGTACAAGACCAACTTGTTTTGATTGAAGAAGTTTTTAGCAATTCCAATTTTACCAACAATGTAAACAGTGGAAACCTCGGAGAAGTCATAAGTATTGTAGCCAATGATATTGAAGAAACCCGATTGCTGAAAACAGATTTGTTAGGCGATGCAATAGAATCGGCTTTAAGCGAAACAGGAGGTACAAAAGATGTTGGGCTATTCCGCACTCCCAGCCATATTCGCCAATTTATGACGGCTATGATTGAGCCGAGTTTTGATGATTTAATTTTTGATCCTGCTTGCGGTACCGGTGGATTTTTATTTGATGCTTTTGAGTTTGTGATGCGCAGGGCTGACCCAACACGAGAATGGCCTGGGGAAAAAGCAAATTCAGAATTAACTGAATGGTTTGATAATTATTTTAAAAATAATCAGCTTGAGTTTCCAAGTATTGAACAAACAACACAGTTTTATAGAAGTGGAGTAACAGGAATTGAATATTTAGGAATGATACGCAAAATGGCGGCTATCAACTTTTATATACGTGGACTGAACCCTGCTAATATTGAACAAGGCGATTCATTAGCCAAATACTTACCGGTAACCGACCACGAAACAAAATCAATAATTCTTGCCAATCCGCCTTTTGGCGCGCAGCGCGACCAGGAAGCATATCCCGATGTTTGGAGCGAATTTTCAAAAGAATCAGAGACGACAATTTTATTTGTTAAGCTTATGTTTGAGCATTTGAAACAAGGCGGACAATGCGCAGTAGTTGTTTCTGAAGGTTTTAATACCTGGGATCAAGGCAGTGCAAAAGCATTACGCAAAATGCTTTTAGAGGAAGCGCATTTAAAAGCTTTGATTTCGTTGCCACAAGGTTTATTTGTTAGCAAAAACGGACAAGGACCAAAAACCTCAATTCTTATTTTTGAAAAAGGCGGCACTTCGACAGGCTCAGTATCCACTGACTGGACTTGGTTTTACAAAGTAACCAACGATGGCTACACAATGGGAACCAACCGCAAAGAGCAAAAAGGAAACCAACTTGTTGAATGTTTAACGCTGTATCATGAATTTGTAAAACACGGGAATAAACCGCCTGAAAACAAAAACCAATTTTGCATACCTTCTGAATGGATTAAAACCCTTGACCCGCGAGTAAAAGAAAAAATACGCGCCGAAATCAGCGCCGATATGGAAGCCAAAGGCAAAATTGAAAAAGAAAAAAAAGCAAATGAATTAGACAGGAAAATAAAAGCAAAAAAAATTACTGAAGCCGATAAGCAAATGGACTTTAAAGTTTTTGACCAAATGCTTGAAAACCGAATACAAAACGAAATAGCCAAACGCATTGACAAGGCACACAACTATTCTTTCAATTTAGCAAACTATAAAAGCGCCATAAGCCTCAGCCAAATTACAGAATGGACAGAAGCCCTTAAACATATCCAACCTAATGGAGCGACCACACTTGACGAAGTTTATAAAAAACTTAGCAACAGCAAACCCGAAAATATTTTGCCTTATTTGCTAAAGTTAAACCCTGCAAATGCTTTAGAAGCCGACATTGCCCGTGAATATGTAAGCAATTTGGATAACGAACTTATTTTAAAACATAAGGAACTTAATGTAATAAAGGGAATTTTAAAAAGCGGTGCAAAATATCCAATGGTTAAACTGAAAGACTATTTGATATTGAATGAAAACAAAATTAAGCCGAACAAAACTCCTGATGTTAATTACAAAGTGCTTGGCGTTAGCAATGAAATAGGCATTTTCTTAAACGAAAAATTACAGGCAGAAGAAACTAACCAAAGCTATTATGTAGTTGCTAAAAATGAATTTTGTTACAACCCATATAGAATAAATGTTGGCAGCATTGGTTTAAATACTAATGATTTTGACAACCAAATAATAAGCGGAGCATACATTATTTTTGCTTGCAAAGAAGTTGAGCTTAATCCAAAATATTTAGATGCACTTTTTAAAAGCCAGGGCTTTTTAAATTATGTAAACGACAAAGCAAATGGCGGTGTGCGCATGAACTTTAAGTTTGAAGATATGGAAGCGTGGGAAATCCCTTTGCCTTCTATTGAAGAACAAACTGCCATAGTTACACAAATTGAAAAACAGAAAGCGATTATTGAGGGGGCATTAAAAGTTATTAAAAATTACGAAGTTGATGAAAGGATTTTCTCGGATTTTGAAAAAAAGAAATTATCCGATGTTGCTTATTTGATAATGGGACAAAGTCCGAAGGGGCATACATACAATGATAACGGAATTGGAACAGTATTAATTAATGGACCTACAGAATTTGGCAAAGGATCCTTTGATAATCCTAAAAAGATTAAATGGACAACCCAGCCGACAAAAATGTGTAAAGAGAATGATTTATTAATTTGTGTAAGAGGTGCGACAACAGGAAGAACAAATATTGCTTCATTTGAAGCTTGCATTGGAAGAGGAACTTCTGCAATACGAGCAAAAGACGAAAGAAGTCAGAAGTATATTAACTACTATTTGAATTGCTATAAAAACAAAATATTGGGTATTGCTTTTGGAGCTATGTTTCCCAATCTAAATTCAGATCAATTGAATGATTTTGAAATTGCATTTCCTTCACTTGATAGACAAGAAGATGTTATTTCTGAAATCAATTCTCAAATACTTGTTATTGATGGTTTATCTGTTATGAAGGATGAGGCTGAAATAAAAATTGGAAAAATATTGTCCGATGTTTGGGGATTTGAATTTGTTGAACCTGTCAAAATGGAGGTTGAAGATGAGCAAGAAAATTAATGTAAAAGATACCGATGTTGTAATTGTAACGATAAATAATACCGATTATATATCGCTTACCGACATTGCCAAATACAAAACAGACGACACAAGCGCCGTAATCGGAAACTGGATGCGAAACCGCAATACTATTGAGTTTCTGGGCATTTGGGAAACACTATACAATCCTATTTTTAAACCCCTCGAATTCGAGGGGTTTAGAAAAGATGCCGGATTAAATGCGTTTACTATGTCGCCTCTAAAATGGATTAACTCAACCGGTGCAGTTGGCTTTGTTGTAAAATCGGGACGTTACGGAGGAACATTTGCCCACAAAGATATTGCTTTCAAATTTGCCAGTTGGATATCGGTTGAGTTCGAATTATATATTGTAAAAGAATTCCAACGTCTAAAAGAAGAAGAACAAAAACTATTGGGCTGGTCGGCAAAACGTGAATTGGCAAAGCTCAATTACCATATACACACCGATGCCATAAAACAAAACCTGATACCACAAGAACTTTCGACAGCGCAAATATCAATTATTTATGCAAACGAGGCCGATGTTCTGAACATTGCGATGTTTGGCATTACGGCAAAACAGTGGCGCGATGCCAACGCCGATTTAAAAGGAAATATTCGCGATTATGCAAACATAAACGAATTAATCTGCCTGTCGAATATGGAAAACCTGAATGCTGTATTTGTCAACGAGAATATGTCACAAAAAGAACGACTTATCAAATTGAACCAGATTGCAATTCAACAAATGAAGATATTACAAGAAGTTGAAAACCGAAAATTATTGAAATAATACAATAGCTTATGACAATAGAAACAGCAATTAAATTATTTGAGCAAAAACAAATCCGCTCATTGTGGGACGAAGGACAAGAAAAATGGTATTTTTCGATTGTCGATGTTGTTGAAGTACTAACAGGGACTGACCGTCCACGCAAGTATTGGAGCGATTTAAAAGCAAAGTTGAAAAAAGAAGGTAGTGAACTGTCCGAAAAATTCGGACAGTTGAAAATGGCAGCTGAAGACGGTAAAATGCGGATTACCGATGTAGCCGATACAGAACAACTATTTCGGTTAATTCAATCTATTCCATCACCCAAAGCCGAACCATTCAAATTGTGGATGGCCAAAGTTGCCCGCGAGCGGATAGATGAAATAGAAGACCCCGAAATTGGCATAGACAGGCTGATGGAAACCTATCTGCGAAAAGGATATTCAAAAGAATGGATAAACCAACGGCTCAAAAGTATTGAAATTCGTAAGGAACTAACCGATGAATGGGAAAAGCGCAGTGTAGAAAAAGGCCAGGAATTTGCCATACTTACCGATGATATTACACAGGCATGGAGCGGTTTTACTACCAAAGAATACAAAAATTTTAAAGACCTGAAAAAAGAAAACCTGCGCGACAACATGACTAATTTGGAGTTGGTGCTTAATATGTTGGCAGAAGCTACCACCACTGAAATATCGAAACAGAAAAAACCGAAAACATTTACCGAAAACAGGAAAATTGCTAAACAAGGTGGTGCAATTGCAGGAAATACACGCAAAAAAATTGAACAAAAAACGGGTAAAAAGGTAGTATCTAAACTAAATGCAAAGCAATTAGAACAAAAAAAGCAAAACGACGTACTTACAGAACCTGATAAAAAAATGTATAATGGCAAAAAAAATTAACGAAGCCACTTCAACCGATTTGCCAATTATTCAAAAGTTAGTAAATGATTACGGCTGGAAAGTAGGCGACACGTTGTTGTATCAGCAGATTTATGATATACCTGAAAATCTAAAAAAAGATTATTCTTCACTTAAAAACATTCGTCCTGATATAGTTTTACAAGATTTGAATTGTGAAGTAATAGCTGTTATAGAAAACAATTTAGATAAAGACAATAAAGACCTTTTAAAACTTCGTACAATTGTTACACAACTTCTAAAACCTCGCTTTCTCTATGCTTGCAGTGCAGAACGAATTTTGTTTTATGATAATGCTTGGCGTGGCTTAGATGCAGGGGAATTTAAGCAGGTTACTACTTTTATGAGTTTGGAAGAAATGAAACTCAAAATTGAGCAACAGAAAAAAATAGCTTCCAACAAAGAAATTACAATTGATACAACCATTGCAGGCGGATATGACCCAACTGTAGGCAAAGAAAGATATTATCAACTGCAATGTATCCGAACAATAATCGAAAGCTACAAAGCAGGAAAACAAAAAATGTTAATCCACATGGCAACAGGGCTTGGTAAAACAAGAACAGCAGTTGCATTGGTAAAAGCATTAATGGGTAGTGAATTAACCAAAAGAATTTTGTTTGTAGTTGACAGGCGCATGCTTGCCAAACAAGCCATTGATGATGGATTTTCATTAATAAGCAGGGAGTTTACTTCCAGTTGGATTACAACATCAAATTTTAGAGCGCGGAAAAATGCCAGCATCCATGTTGTTGTTATTGATACGTTGGAATTAATTCATAGCGATTTGTCTTCAAACTTTTACGATTTGATTATTGTGGATGAGTGCCACCGCAGTATTAATGTAAACCGCAAACTAATTTTCGACCATTTCCTTTGCCCAAGAATTGGTTTAACTGCCACTCCAAGAATAGCTACGCCTAAAGAAGGAACGGAAGTTGACGAAGAAGATTTAGCAATTATTGACACATACAAATTATTCGGTTGCGAATCAGGCGAACCAGATTTTCAATTTGATTTAAAAAAGGGAATAGACGAAGGATTTCTTGCGCCTTACAAACCAATAGAGTTAATATCTTCATTAGTTGATGAAGCAAAAAAAAGCGGAATTGAATTTGATCATGTGCTTGAACCTAAAGAAAAATATGTAATTGCTTTGGGTGAAAAAAGAAATTAAAATTAGAACAGTTAAACCGCAAATTTATTTCAGAAGAAAACTGTTTGCGAATAGCAGAGGAAATAAAAAAGAATACGCAGTATGGCGAAAAGGTAATTTTGTTTGGAGTTAGTCAGGTGCATTGCAATGAACTTGCAAATGCAGTAAACAAAGTTTTTCAAAATGACAATTCAGAAAAACCATATTATGCCGAGGCAGTCATTTCTGAAAACAACGAACTTAACGAAACGCTTAAAGCTTGGTTTAAAAAGCCATACCAGAAGCCATACATAACTGTATCTGTTGATATTTTAAGTACAGGCGTTGATATTCCTTGCGTTCGTTACATTGCTTTAGCGGCATTAACAAAATCAGTTGGTAAATACATTCAGATGATCGGACGAGGTACGCGCCTTGACCCGAAAACAGGAAAATTTAGTTTTCAAATTCTTGACTTTGTTGGACTTTGCAAACGAATGGAGGACAATGGCAAAGGAACATTGAAAGAAAATAATAAAGTTGTAAAACCAGGCGACCCAAAAAAGCAAACCGGTGGAACAACAAATCCCAAAGGCGAATATTTTTTAATTGACAATCCCGACCCTGCAAATCTAATTCAGCGAGTTGAAATACATGGCGATTCTATTATTATCAAAGACAATATTCCTATTGTAGAAGCTAAAAGGATTTTTGAAGAAGAATTAAAAAAGAGTCAAGAGCCTGTTATGGTTGAATTGAAAGAAAAAGCGCAGCAACCCGAATATCAACCAACAGAGGAAGAACTTGCTAAGTTTATTAAGTGGTTGAGTTTGCCAAATACATTTATGGACGAAGGACATTTGCAAAAAATGTATGACTATCCCGAAGGTTCTGCATGGGACTTTTTATTACACGCATTAGGTAAAAAGAAAATCCCGACACCAAAAGAAAGAATTGAGAAGAACTATCTTTCTTACATTCACACATATAATTTTACAGACGAGCAAATTGTAATTCTGAAAAAAATTAAGGAAGTGTTTGCCTCAAACCTTGCTTCTAAAAGAGATATTGACATAAAAGAAATATTCGGAAACCCAATCTATGAAAGGTTGATAGGTTCTTACGATTCAATCAATAAGAAATTTGATGGAAAATTTAATTTAGTAATTAACGACTTAAAACAAACATTTGGAACAAGAGCCAGTGCATAAGCACACACATTTGCAGGTCGCGCCAGCCGCCACACAACCAAAACCTGCAAAAGAGTGTACTTATCCGACCTAAAAAGAAATAAAATTTTAAAAATACTCAACCGCACAGGGAAAGACAAAAAAAATGAAAGCCAGAAAATCTGAAATCTATATTTATTTACTCTTATCAGGATACTCAGGTACTACAGGCAAATAAAGTTTCATGGTTTTCATTTCTTCAAGAACTCCTATATACCCAAATAAGACTTAATTAAGGCAATAACCTGAAATAAAATTTGCATATTTCAGGTTATTGCCTTATATTTGTAAAATAATTTTAAGGCAATACCCTTATGAAAAAACAAATAATTATTTTAGAACAGGTCGATAAAAAGATTTTTCAATTAAAAAAGCTTGAAGACCTTACAATTCCATCTTCAGGATGGGTTTATGCAATAAGACAAGCATTAGGAATGTCTTTAAGACAATTAGGAAAGAAAATGGGAATTACACCTCAGAGTGTAAAAGAAATTGAAGAACGAGAAAAATCAGGAAGCATTTCTTTAAATGTTTTAAGACAATTTGGTAAATGTTTGGATTTGAAATTAGTATATGGATTTGTACCAAAACAAGATAATCTAGAAGATATGATCGAAAAAAGAGCATTGGAATTAGCTAAAGAAATTGTAATGAGAACTTCAATGAGCATGAAACTTGAAGATCAAGAAAATAATCCAAAGCGAATTCAAAAAGCTATAGTTGAAAAAGCAAAGGAGATTAAATTTGAAATGCCAAAATATTTATGGGACTAAAACTTGAATATATTGAAGGGCAGACACCTCTTGATGAAGACGAAAAAGATGGTTTGTTAATAAAAACAATTTCAGTTAGAGGAGAACTTGATGAATTTGAACAAATTAATATTCAACAAGCAATAGAATGGACAATAAAAAATAAATTTACTGAGGATCAAATCTTAAAAGAAGAATTTATACTTTTAGTTCATAAAAAAATGTTTGGCGAGGTATGGAAATGGGCTGGAACCAAAAGAAAAAGTAATAAAAATATTGGGGTTGATAAGTACCAAATATCTATTGAGATAAAAAGTTTATTAAACGATTGCAAATATTGGATTGAGAACAAAACTTTTAAACCAGATGAGATTGCTATAAGATTCAGCCACTGTCTTGTTAAAATACATGTTTTCCCAAATGGTAACGGACGACATTCAAGATTGATAGCAGATATAATGATTTCAACCCTTTTTAATAATCCTATTTTTACATGGGGTAAATCAGACTTATCTATAAAAGGAGAAGTCCGAAAAAAATATTTAGAAGCTATTTATGAAGCAGACAAAGGACATTTACAACCATTAATTGATTTTGCAAGAACATAAAAAAAATGCGTCTTTCAAAAGGCTTATCCCATGCTGAGTTTCGTGCAGAAAGAAACTTTTGTACAAAAATATAAGGTTTTGTAGGCAGATGCTAAAACGCTTCAGATAGAAGCCTTTCATCCTTTAAAAAACTATTCCCCCTATTTGCTCTTATCAGGAAACTTAGGCACTTCAGGCAAATCAAGTTTCATGGTTTTCATTTCTTCAAGAATGGTTTTAATAGCCATGTTTAGTTGTTCATCAGTACCTGCGTATTCTTTTGCAGGGTCGTTGTCCACTTCAATATCAGGATCCACGCCATGTCCTTCAATTATCCAGCCTTTGCCTTCGCTGCTGTAATGTGCAAATTCAGGTTTCATCAGGAAGCCTCCATCAATTGTCGGCAGCGAGCTGCGAATACCAACAACACCGCCCCATGTACGTTTACCGATCAACTTTCCTATCCCGAGTTTTTTAAACCTGTAAGGAAACAAATCGCCATCAGAAGCTGAATAATTATCAATCAAACAAACTTTAGGTCCTATTATCGCTTCTTCAGGGCTTTTAGTAGGAGTAGTGTTTCTTGATACTTTCATCAAAGCAATTTCCCTGAACAAACGGTCTATGATCATGGGCGAAACATTCCCGCCGCCATTCCCGCGATCGTCAATGATGATAGCTTTTTTATTCATCTGTGGATAAAAATGTTTTACAAATTCGTTTAAGCCTTCAACATCCATATCAGGGATATGAATATAACCTACCTGTCCGTTGGTTGCATCATTTACTTTTTTAATGTTGTTCTGCACCCAATTGAAATAGTACAGATCAGATTCATCATTTATTGGAACAACAATTATTTTACGGCTACCGGTTTCTGAAGGAGTTGAATTTACTGTGAGTTCAACCTGTTTGCCTGCAGTGTTCAAAAGCAATTCGTAAATATCTTTGGAATCTTTTGTGGAATTGCCGTCAACAGCTATTATGTATTCTCCTTCTTTCACATCAACACCTACTTCTGTGAGAGGGGAACGCTCTTTTGTACTCCAGTTCTCTCCTTTAAGTATGCTGTCAATTTTAAAATACCCGGATTTATCTTTACTGATCTTAGCGCCAAGCAAACCGGTATTAATCTTTTTAACTACCGGCAGATCGCCGCCGCCAACATAAGAATGTCCTACACTTAATTCTCCTATTAATTCACCTATCACGTAAGTCAGGTCAGCTCTGTGATTGATATAAGGAAGCAGAACCGAATATTTATCGTGCATTTTTTTCCAGTCAACACCGTGCATACCGGGATCATAGAAAAAATCGCGCATTTGCCTCCAGCACTCATTATATATTTCATTCCATTCAGCTTTTTGATCAACCCAGATTTTCATATTCGACAGATCGATATTATCTTTAAAATCGAGTGATGATCTTGGAAGGTCGGTAATATAATAACTACCGTCTTTTGTTACCAGCATTTTTTTGTTATCGGCAGTAATCTCATAGCCGCTGCAGTTGCCGAGTTTGGTTTCTTTCTTTTCTTTCAGGTCATAAGTCATCAATGTCAATTTACTATCAGCATCCGAACTTTTCAGGTAATAAACAGATTCGTTAACCACCGAAATTTCATTATAAGAAGCAGCATCAACAGGCAAAACAACAATGCGGTCTTTAATATCGGCTGTATCAACTTTAATATCGGCTATTTTTGTAATTTCAGTTTCAGTTTTTTTATCCTTTGAATCTTTTTTATCATCTACTTTTTTATCATTTGTTTTTTGAATATTTACTTCATCGTTTTCAGGTTTTAAAGGGTTTGGCGTTGATTTAGCTAATGTAACAAAGTAAACTTTGCTCATATTGGTATAAGCATGATCCCATTCAGTCCAACTATAAGTAGGATTAAAATCCCTGTTTGAAACAAAGAATAAATATTTTCCGTCGCTGCTGAATGATGGCGAACCCGATTCGTACCAGCCGTCAGTAACTTCGCATTTGGCTTGTGATGCAAGTTCATACAGGTAAATTTTAGTCATAGATAATTTTGTGGGTCGGGAGTATGTAATCCATTTGCTGTCGGGCGACCATGAATACTCAGAGAATTCCCAGTCCTTGTCGTAATCAACCTGGGTAACTTTTTTGGTATCTACATCAATGTACTGGAGGCGGAGTTTTTTATCTGCCCATAAAATCTTTTTACTATCGGGCGACCAAACTAATGAATATTTATAGGTGTCACTATTTTTTGTAATCTGTATTGGATTTCCTATTCCATCCTGGGGAATAATATATATTTCATCTTCGCCTGTAATATCCGAAATATAAGCAATGTTTTTTCCGTCCGGCGACCATGCTACATTACGGTCGTGCGCTCCGGGAGTTTTTGTGAGATCGCGTGTAATGCCTGATTTTGCAGGTACAGTAAACACATCGCCTCTTGCATCGAATGCAACTCTTTTTCCATCGGGAGAAACTGTTGATGAAAAAATATTTTTACTTGCATCTTTCAATTCATTCCTGCCGCTAACCTCATCATCGGCAATAATAATGTTTACCTTTTCTGCTTTTTGTTTGGCAAGGTCGAAAACATAGATGTATCCTCCGTTTTCGAAGACGATATCATTGTCGCCAAGAGATGGAAACTTAATATCATATTCAGTAAAATCGGTTACTTTTTTTGTTTCCTTTGTTTTTAGGTCATAACAGAAAAGATTCATAGTTCTGTCACGGTCAGAAATGAAATAAATTTTATCGCCAACCCACATAGGCATTATGTCCTGTGCGTCGTTATTGGTTATGTTTTCTGTTTTTTTTGTTGCAAAATCATAAATCCATATATCATCAGCCATTCCACCTTTGTAATATTTCCATGTTCTGAATTCACGGAAAACACGGTTGTAAGCCAGTTTTGATTTGTCGGAATTATATGAACAAAAGCCGCCACAGGGGAGGGGAAGCTCTTTTGATAAACCTCCATTTACAGATGCAAGAAATAATTGTCCTTTAAAAGAGTTGAACGATTGCTTACGGGAACGGTAAACTATTGTAGAATCATCGCGCCAGGTCATAACAATATTATTTGGTCCCATGCGGTCAGAAATTTCATCACGTCCAAGAGTTGCAGTATATGATAACCTTACGGGAACACCGCCTTCGGAAGGAATTTTATATATTTCGGTATTACCGTCGTACTGACCGGTAAAAGCAATTTGTTTTCCATTGGGCGAGAAACGGGCAAACATTTCGTAACCCACGTCATTAGTAAGTTTGCGGGCTATGCCTCCGGTTTTTTCAACTGTGTATAAATCGCCTGCATAACTGAATACAATTTGATTTCCATGAATAGCAGGGAACCGTAAAAGACGAGCTTCTTGTTGTGCTGTTGTTGATAATGCTATAAAAGCAAGAAAACCTAAAAAAAATATTTTTTTCATATTTGAAAATTTAAGATTTACAAATGTAAAAATTAAATTGAAATAAAAGATAAGATAATAGGTATAGGGCGCAAGGTAAACGGTAAACCGTAATGGGTAATCGGTAAAAAAAAAAGTTAAAAGTTAAAAGGCATAAGGCATAAGGCATAAGGAATAAGGAATAAGGCATAAGGCATAAGGTATAAGGCATAAGGTATAAGGTATAAGGTAAAAGGCATAAGGTATAAGGCATAAGGCATAAGGCATAAGGCATAAGGTATAAGGCATAAGGTATAAGGCATAAGGTATAAGGCATAAGGTATAAGGCATAAGGTATAAGG
>CAINEZ010000209.1 GCA_903847905.1 uncultured Bacteroidota bacterium | reverse complement strand
TGTAATTTTGTCCATTGGGTTTCTTATTGAGAGTTTGAAAACCCAAATTTCACCTTTTGGGTGATATAAAAGACATCCTAAAGCTCTGTTTTATCAACATCTTTAGGTGTCTTTATTAACTTGTTTGCGACTTTTGGGAATTAAAACTTTTAAAAGTAAAGAATCGATGAAATACCAATTTTACCGGAAGTTCATGTTCTTTTTATCGGTGATCTTTTCGCAATAATTGCAGCGAAGTTTTACATCTTTTTTATCAATAACGGTAAATTTAGTATTCACTCTTTCGTGATTTGTAATACAATTAGGATTGAAGCATTTTACTATTTCTTCAATGGTATCGGGCAGTTGCACTTCACGCTTTTCAGTAACCTTATAGTCTTTTATTACTATCAAAGTTGCGCTGGGAGCAACAAGACCAATTTTATTAATTTCATGTTTTTTGAAAAACTTGTTGCTTACTTTTACAATTCCCTTTTTCCCAAGCTTTTTACTTTCAAGGTTAGTTCCGAAAAGCACCATGTCGCCTGTATCTTCAAGATGTAGAATTTTAATTACCTGGAAAACGCTTTTGGAAGGGATATGGTCTATTACTGTGCCGTTTTCTATGGCTGATACTTTTAATTCTT
This sequence comes from uncultured Bacteroidota bacterium, assembly GCA_903847905.1. Lineage (GTDB taxonomy): Bacteria > Bacteroidota > Bacteroidia > Bacteroidales > CG2-30-32-10 > CAINEZ01. The sequence goes on along the minus strand of CAINEZ010000209.1, from coordinate 6,135 downwards.
TTATAGGTGTTGTCATTTTAATCCGAGTATTGAAGTTAATAATGCTTGTCTTACGAATACACCGTTAAGTGCCTGCTGGAAATAATATGCACGTTTGTTGTCGTCCACGTCTTCGTCAATTTCATTTACTCTTGGCAATGGGTGCATAATGCGGAGATTGTTTTTTGTTTTGTTCAGCATATCATTTTTCAGAATATAAGAATTTTTAATTTTTTCATATTCTATAGGGTCGGAAAATCTTTCTTTCTGAATTCGCGTCATATAAAGGATATCAACTTTTGGAATTACTTCTTCAAGTTCCGTGTATTGAAAATATTCAAGTTTTCTTTCCTTAATATGGATCTTTACAGAACTGGGTAATTTCAATTCCGTAGGAGAAACAAGATGGAAAGTAGTGTTAAACTGGCAGAGAGCCTGAACGAGAGAATGTACAGTACGCCCGTACTTAAGGTCGCCGATAAATGCAACATTTAATCCATCGAGCGTGCCTTGAGTTTTCCTTATAGAATAAAGGTCGAGCAAACACTGGGTAGGGTGCTGGTTAGCGCCATCGCCTGCATTAATAATAGGAACGCTTGATACTTCGCTTGCAAACCTTGCAGATCCTTCCTTCGGATGACGCATCACTATTACATCCGAATAGTTGGCTACAGTTTTAATAGTGTCGCGCAGCGATTCTCCCTTTTGCACACTTGTGCTGGAAGTATCTGAAAACCCTATGATCTTTCCGCCAAGATATGACGCCGCACTTTCAAAACTCAGGCGGGTACGGGTTGACGGCTCAAAGAACAAAGTGGCAACAACATAATTCTCTAACAATCGTTGCCTCGGATTCTTTTCAAAGTCTTCAGCAATATCAAGAACATGAATTTGCTGTTCCTTTGAGTAATCATTAATTGATATTAGGCTTTTGTTTTTCATGATATTTTTTTTTATACAAAAAAAAAGCGACTTTCGTCGCCTTTAATCTTTATGAACAGCAAGCACATCCTTTTTTAACCAGGTTATGCTTTTTTAAAAAGTCGCAGAGAACATCTTCGAGGTTAGGATTACCTATTTCCTGAAGTTCGTAATCAACCTTTGTACATGGTTTATTGATTTTAATGATCCTCTGTAAATCAATCGGGGTTGCAATAACTACTGAATCGCAATCGGTATTATTGATTGATTTTTCAAGGTCTTTTATCTGCTGGTCGCCATAACCCATTGCAGGCATCAAAGTACCTATGTTCGGGTATGTTTTGAATGTTTCGGCAAGTTTACCTACTACGAAAGGCCTGGGATCAACAAGTTCTTTAGCGCCATATTTCATAGCAGCAACAGTACCTGCCCCGATCTTCATTTCACCATGAGTTAATGTAGGTCCGTCTTCAACTACAAGTACTCTTTTGCCTCGTATAATTGACGGGTCGTGAACAGTTAAAGGCGATGCAGCATCTACAACAATGGCATTTGGATTAACTTTCTGAATACTGTTTCTAACAGTTTGAATATTTTCCGGCGCTGCGCTGTCGATCTTGTTGATAACAACAACATCAGCCATTCTTAAGGTGGTTTCGCCAGGATAGTATGATAATTCATTTCCCGGTCTGTGTGGATCGGTTACAGTAATAAGAAGGTCTGATTTGTAAAATGGGAAGTCATTATTCCCGCCATCCCAAAGGATAATGTCGGCTTCTTTTTCGGCTTCACGAAGAATTGCTTCATAATCTACACCTGAATAAATTACATTGCCACGAACAACATGTGGTTCGTATTCTTCCATTTCTTCAATGGTGCATTTGTGTTTTTTCAGATCTTCAACAGTGGCAAAACGTTGAACTTTTTGAGCAACAAGGTCGCCATAAGGCATAGGGTGACGGATAGCGACAACTCTCAATCCCTGAGCCATGAGTATTTCAATAACTCTTCTGGAAGTTTGACTCTTTCCGCAACCTGTGCGAACTGCGCCAACAGCGATTAATGGCTTAACGCTTTTTACCTGTGTTTTTTCAGGTCCCATTAGCATGAAATCAGGTCCTGCGGTGTTAACAACAGATCCAATACTCATAACTCTCTGGTATGGAACATCACTATATGCAAATACACAAATATCAACTTTAAATTCCTTTATCAATTTTACCAGATCAGCTTCTGCATGAATAGGAATACCTTTTGGATAAAGTTTTCCTGCAAGTTCTGTAGGGTATTTTCTGCCATCAATATCGGGAATCTGGGCAGCTGTAAAAGCCACTACATTGAATTCCTCATTGTCTCTGAAATAAGTGTTGAAGTTGTGAAAGTCTCTTCCTGCGGCACCAATAATTAATACATTTTTTTTCTTAAGTTCCATAAAATAGCGTTTTTACGTCGTTTATGATTATTTTTCTGCAAATATAAAAGTTTAAGTTTACCCTAACAACTTTTTTATATTTTTTATTTTTAAACTCATTATATGTTGCCACAGATTACACAGATTATGAAATTTATGATCAAATAAGATTTAATTTATCAGTATTCATAATCCCGCACATGCGGAATCAGCATCATCAGCGTTCTGTTTTTTTAAGTTTGTATAGTTATATTTCTCTTTATATTTAATCTGTGCAATCTGTGGCATTTTTTACAATTGAAGATTAATCACAATTTATTTATTGTATTTTTGCCTTAACCACTTTATATTAAAGATATGTTGATCGAGAAAATAATCGCAATAAAAACTGCAGAAGCGATATGCAAATTATATAGTGTTGAGATAGGGATTGATAAGGTCACTGTTCAAAAAACAGTCCCTGTTTACCGCGAAAAAGGCGATTTTACTGTTGTTATTTTCCCTTTTGTGAAAATCTCGAAAAAATCTCCTGACCAAACAGGTAATGAAATAGGGCAATACCTGAAAAGTGAAATACCTGAAATAAAAAGTTGTCATGTAGTAAAAGGTTTCCTGAACCTGCTGATAGATGACAGTTACTGGAGCGATTTTTTACGTAAAACTGAATTTGAGAATTTTGGATTTTCTAAAGAGAAAAAATCAGGAAAGATACTTATTGAATATTCTTCACCAAATACTAATAAACCTCTTCATCTTGGACATATCCGGAATAACCTGCTGGGATGGTCGGTTGCTGAAATTCTGAAAGCTAACGGCTACGATGTTGTAAAAACGAATTTGGTTAACAACCGCGGTATCCATATCTGCAAATCTATGCTTGCATATCAGAAATGGGGTAGGGGAGAAACTCCCGAATCCACAGGAATGAAAGGCGATCAGCTTGTGGGTAAATATTATGTGATTTTTGAAAAGCATTATAAAGAAGAAGTAAAAACACTTATTGATAAAGGTATTACTGAAGAAGATGCAGCAAAGCAGGCACCACTTATTAATGAGGCTCAGGAAATGCTTCGCAAATGGGAATTTGGTGACAGACAAATATTGAATCTCTGGAACACTATGAACAACTGGGTTTACGAGGGTTTTGACGTTACATATAAAATGCTTGGCATAGATTTCGACCAGGTACAATACGAATCGGATACTTATTTGCATGGAAAAAAAATTGTTGAAGATGAATTAAAAAAGAAAAAGTTAATAAAAAAAGCGGATGGCTCTGTATGGGCTGATCTTACTGCTGAAGGATTGGATGAAAAGTTGCTTCTTCGCGCTGACGGCACTTCGGTATATATGACACAGGATATTGGAACTGCTCAAATACGTTATGACGAACACCATCCCGAAAAAATTATATACGTTGTTGGAAATGAACAAAACTATCATTTTGATGTTTTGAAATTAGTTTTGAAAAAACTTGGCAGAACATGGTCAGACAGTATATTTCATTTATCTTATGGTATGGTTGAACTTCCAGAGGGTAAAATGAAATCACGCGAAGGTAAAGTAGTTGATGCGGATGACCTGATAGCTGAAATGAAAGAGACAGCGCAAAAAACAACTGAAGAGCTTGGTAAAAATGAAGGAAACACAAAAGAAGAAGCAGAAAAACTTTTCAGAACCATTGGCCTTGGAGCTTTAAAATATTTTATTTTGAAAGTTGATCCTAAAAAAAATATGCTTTTCAATCCTAAGGAATCCATAGACTTTAATGGAAACACAGGACCTTTTATTCAATACACTCATGCGAGAATATGCTCTGTACTTCGAAAAGCAAAAGAAAGCGGTATTACATGGGATAGCGGTAAGATCAATATTTGTGAGTTATTACCAAAAGAAAAAGAAGTTATTAAATTGATCTGCGAATATCCTTCGGTTGTTAAAGAAGCCGGCGAAACATACAGTCCCGCGCTTATCGCAAATTATATTTACGAGCTTGTAAAAGAATATAACGGTTTTTACCAGGAAGTTCCGATATTAAAAGATGAGAACATTGATAAAGTAAACTTTCGTCTTGTCTTATCTGAATATACCGCATCGGTGATAAAATCGGCAATGGGATTACTGGGAATAGATGTGCCGGAGAGGATGTAGTTTGTTGTCTTTAATTAGCAGTCAACCGTTGGCGAAGTTTAATAGAAAACAATTTCAATTATCAATGCTCAATAATCATTATTCAAGTAGGTGTATATAATTTTTTCTCCTTTGAAAATTGTATATTGATTATTTTTCACACCATTAATTTTAATGAATAATTTCCTTTGTAAACTTATGCCTTGCCTGCCTTGCCAGTAGGGAGGTCGAATTATCCCTATTCCAGACGGTAGTTTATAATTAAGATTTTCAGTTACACTTTAAAGAAAAGTCCAATACTCAGATAAATAAAATATCCTGACTGAGCAACGAAGAGCAATGCCCAAATCATTGCCGGTATTCCTGTTAATTGTTTAAGATTGTATGCATCGCCTGCCGATTTCGATTTCTTATTAGCTATAATAACAAGTTCTATTGAGGAGTAAAGCGCTTCAAAAAGCATGATTCCCGAAAGCCATGCAGTGAAAGCATATTGCAGGAATTCACCTCCGTAAAAATTAACTACAAAAACTAATGCAGTAAAAGAAACAAGCCAGAAAATTCCATAAGTATTTCGTACATAAAACATCAGGTTGAGCAATGCAAAACATGCCAATATATACAGTACAATTCTGTATTCTTCTTTACTGATAATGTAAAATAAAAGAAATGCAACAGCAGAGCCAAATGGATAACCTGCAATAGAAACAAGGAACTGGCTGAATTTTCCTTTAGTTTTTGTAACGGCGGTTCCAGAGGTATCGCTGAATAATTCAACAGTATAAACTTCTCCGCTTGTTATAAGCGCAGCAATGGCATGACCGCTTTCGTGAATAAGAGTGTTTATTACACGAAAATATTTACCAACATAAGGTATCCTGTTGATAATAAAAACTACTATAGGTAAAGCGTATAATATATATATCTTGTTCAAGTTGTTTTATTTTAATGCACTTGAAGAACTAACTAATTAATTTTATCTTTTACCACTAAGGCACTTAGACCACTTAGAAACACTAAAAAAAATCTTAGTGAATCTTAGTGTACTTAGTGTCTAAGTGTTATGTTTATCATGTTTCTATAGATACCTTTTAGATTTATAAGCTATCGTTATACTTTACAAAAATATGAATAACTTTTTTACTGACTAAACATTTACTTTCCTTTTCTTTCTGAAGAAATTCAAATAAACCGACATGATCACTGCAATTACAAATCCTGCAACTGTTCCAATTTCTACAGTTTGTGGATCAGCGTCAAATCCGGTCAGGCGCTCTATTAAATATTTGATATAAGAATAAGGTAAGTTATGATGTCCAAGTTTTTCCAAAACACTCCAATGCCAGTCGGTGAGCGGGCAATAACCTATTCCATAAAATATTCCAATCCCGAACCATGCAATGCCTGTTAACATCAAAGTTATAAAATTTGCCAGCCTTGTTTTCTTCCAAATCCATCCCAGCAAATTAAATAAAGTAAGAATAGTGTGAAAAACCAGGAAAAAATAATCCAGTATATGGTATAATAACATCTTTAGTTATTTTGTAAATAATTAACCAGGATAATTGTTCCTGCAATTAAAGCTAAAATGCCAAGTGAGAAGAAGATGATCTTCCATACACTGTATGGGCGTTCTCCCTGGACTTCGCCTGTTCGTCCATTTATTAAAAACTGATAAATTTTATTTTTAAATT
>CAINEZ010000208.1 GCA_903847905.1 uncultured Bacteroidota bacterium | reverse complement strand
GGTCATCTTTTTACCACAACAAGACAGCTTTTTGTTTCTTCAAGGTATCTTTCTATTCCTTCAAGGTACCTTTCTATTTCTTCAACGCACCTTTTTATTCCTTCAAGGTATCTTTCTATTCCTTCAACATACCTTTTTGTTTCTCCAACACGCATGGAAGCCGTAAAAATATCATCTATTCTCTTATTCAGGGTGTCTTGTCCTAAATTAGCTTGACAGATTAATAACTAATTTCTATTTTGTTGTTGGGTGTAAAATTTCATTCCTATTTAAACATTCATAGTTCGTTCTAATTACTGGATTTATCCTGTATAATAGATTATATTCCTGATTTTCCTTACACTAATTTTTATTATTACTGTTTTCAAATACAGTTTTCAATTAGATTCCTGATTCGTATTGCATCTTTATTTTTAATTACTTTTTTCTCAGACCTTTTTTTTGATATGCCCTAAAATGTCTGACAAGTAATTCCAAGCAAGGATTTATCGTTAAATACTACCCTTTAGGGTGGAGATTTAATGATAAACCCCTTGGGGCTTGTCCTTGAATGGAATGGATTGTCAGGCTAGCTTTGCATTTCAATAAAATTGTCTGCAGATTTGAGTTCCTTTTTCTTCCACCTTTTCTTTAACTCCCCTTTGTGTGAATGTGCTTCCACGGGAGTCATGTAATCACAACTGGCATGTGGACGTTTGTTATTGTATTTATAAACAGCTAATTTGACAGCCTCATTTGCCGATAAATAATCTTTAAATGTTTCCTCTAAACCATATTCTACCTTTAATATCCCATTCACTCGTTCGGCAATGGCATTCTCATACGGATCACCGTTCTCGGTCATGGAGATATTTATTTCACACCCATTGAGGTAGTTTACATAATCATTACAACAGTACTGTATTCCACGGTCAGAGTGATGAATCAATTCTTTCTTCTTTACTCCTTCGCCCTGAACGGCCATTTTAAGTGCATTTAAAGCGCCTTCGCTGGTCAAGTCCGGCCATAGACACCAGCCGACAATCTTTTTGGAATAGGCATCCGTTATCAGCGATAAATACACAAATCCCAATGCGGTACGGATATACGTTATATCGCTTACCCAAAGTCTCCCGGAAGAGTTTAGTTCCAAATCACGTATCAAATTGGGATATTTACGATAGAAATGATTGGAATTAGTGGTTCTTTTGCTTCTGCCTTTGCGTTTTATGAGCAATCCATGCTCCCCCAAGAGGTTATAAAACTTATCTCTTCCATATTTTATCCCGTGCTCAATTAATACATCGGACAAAAGATAAAGCATCTTTTCGGCTCCCATACGTTTATGTTCCTGCCGCAATTCTTTAGCTTGCTTGAGTATAAATACCTCTTGCATTTGCCATTCTGATAACCGTTTTTTACGCTCATACCAAGCTTGACGGCTATTCCCAAACAGTTCGCAGATAACCCCCTTTGAAGCTCGTGGGTAAACCTGTGTCAGAACATCTACTGTTTGGGTCCAGACTTTTTTCTAATCTCTAATTTGTACTCTTTTTCGGCAATATCAATCATGGTATTGACTGCCGTTAGGCGCATTTGAGCCAATTCTAACTGTTTTTCAAGTTCTTTATTCCTGGTTTCCAGTTTCTTGAGGTTGATTCTTTCTTCTGCTGTCATAAGGGGCAAAGATAGGATGATTTCTTCGGAATATTTACGTTGCCAATCTTTGTAAAGTTGATCAAAGAAATAGGGTAACTGAAAGCGTGATCGAGCTTCCATCAAACTCATTCTTTTTGATTCTATCTCCTGAACTAACCAACGACGAAAACTAGTCTCGTACTTTTTATAGTCCACTTCAATTTGTTTGAATCCTTCCATATTGTCGGTAAGATTCACTGTTTGTTTTTCCATATTTTTTCTTGATTTTTTAGGTCAAGCTATTTCAGGGAAAGACATACCATGGTACTTTGAAAATGTTCCTCGAACAAAAAATAAAATACCACGGTACTTTAGGTAAATACCATGGTACTTTGAAAAAGTTCCTCGAACACAACCTAAAATACAGGGAACAAAATATTTTTGTTCCCTGTCAAAATACCCTTTTTTATAACTTCCCTTATACTTTTCTTATGCCAGCAATATTGCGTATAGTAGCAAATTTTAAGCAGTTTG
>CAINEZ010000207.1 GCA_903847905.1 uncultured Bacteroidota bacterium | reverse complement strand
GCTAATCTTTATACACAAGTAGTTATGTATTTGATTGTTAATAACTTATGTATATATGTTGATATAAAGATTTGATATTCAATTATATAGATGTTGTTTTTTATGTATTTTAAATACATGAACGACAATCAATTTAATGGATTTTTCGAAAGCATCCTTCCAGATCCAAGATCTGAAAAACGAGCAGAAAAAATAATGGTAGATTTGTTGAATTTTGGTAGTGTAGTAGTAAATAAGTTCTGTAAAACACATACAGAGAAAATAGGAGCTTACAGGATGCTGGGAAACAATAATTATGACCATGACGATTTAGCTAAGGGAGTTTATCGCTCTTGTAAAGCAAATGTTCATAATGTGCATTTGCTTGGCATACAAGACACTACAGAACTGAATTTTACATATCATATGGGAAGGATAGGTAAAGAGGATGCCGATATTGGTCCTGTCACAAACAATGACAATGCCGGATTTTTCTGTCACCCTATGCTGGTAATTGATCCATCCCATCAGTTGCCTGTTGGCTTTTCCTCAATCAATGTATGGAACCGATCTTGGGATAAGCTAAGCAGGCATGAACGAGATTATCACAATCAAGATATTAAAGAAAAGGAATCTTACCGGTGGATCAGAAGTGCTCTGGAAACAAAAGAGTTACTTGCTGAGGATATTTGTATCACAATAATAGGAGACAGGGAATCAGATATTTATGATGAATTTGCAGAAATACCTGATGGCAGAACCCATTTATTAATAAGATCAAGCATCAATCGAAAACTGTTTGGTGAAAAACAAAATTTATTTGAAAAGTTAAGTTCTTCAACGCAAAAAGCTACATACGAAATAGATATACATAGCAATCCTAAAAGGACAAAACGGAAAGCGAAAATGTCCTTAAAATATGAGAAAGTAAAGATAAATCACCCCATAAACAGACCTAAGGGAAATAAGCCGGATTATGTTGAGATGTGGGCTATTGAAGCCAGAGAACTTCCTGAGAGCGTTCCCGCAAAAGAAGATCCGGTATTATGGCGGTTATTAACAACCCATAGCATTAATTGTGTTGAGGACGCACTCCAGTATATAGAATGGTATAGCCAAAGATGGTTAATAGAGGAATTGTTCCGGATAATAAAAAGTAAAGGTCTTTGTATCGAATCAGCTCAATTGGAAGCAGGAGAAGGCTTAAAAAAGCTTTGCATCCTTGCTTTACAGGTTGCTCTGACAATAATGACATTAAAATTATCACTCCATAATACTCATAAAATCAAAGCAAGCTTAATCTTTTCTGAAGAACACATAAGATTCCTTGAAGTCTATATGGAAGAACTTGAAGGTAAAACGGATAAGCTTAAAAATCCATATGAAGAAGGGACTGTTCAATGGGCTTCTTGGGCCATAGCTAGACTAGGAGGTTGGAGCGGTTACATATCACAAGGGCCACCAGGATATATTACCTTAAAAGATGGATTAGTAAGGTTTTATGATAAATCTGATAGCTTTCAAATGGCATTAAGATACTTAAGTAAAAAAGATGTGTATAAAGATTAGCCTGGGGGGTTGGGGGGTAAAAGCAAATATTTATCAACATTTCCCAGAAATACCGATTTTTACATAAATTTGCCTCATGCAGGATTTGATTAACAAATTTATCTCAAACCGTTATCTTCCACGATGGGTAGTCTTTACAGGCGACTCGATAATTGTTGCTTTATCTTTTATCCTGGCATTTACCTTAAGACATAATTTCCTGATGGGAAGTAATGAATTAACGAACCTGCAGACACAGCTGCCGGTAATCATTGCTTTCTACTGGATCAGCTTTGCTGTCTTCAAACCATTTGCAGGACTGATAAGATTTACTGTCACGAAAGATCTGCTGCTTATCTTCCTGTCTGTGATGTCGGCAACTTCCATGGCGTTCCTCTTCACTCTTGCTGCATGGCTGCTGCATACTGAAAGCGTATGGATCTTTTCAAAAAGTATCCTGATAATCGCCATGATGGTGACAGGAAGTATCCTGACATTCAGCCGTCTGCTGGTGAAATATGTTTATAATAATATACATGTGGGCAGAGGATACTCAATAAATGTACTTATTTATGGAGCAGGAGACCTGGGTCAGACAACATTAATAGCACTTCAGAAATCAAAAAATCCATCATATAATCTCGCCGGATTCATTGACAGTAACCCGAGACTATGGGGATTAAAAAAGAACGGCAGCTATATCTATTCTCCCGAGACAGCTTTTCAGGAGATAATAAAGGAAAAAAGGGTTACAGAAATTATTATTGCCATATCTCCGGTCAGAATTGATCAGAAGGAGAATAAGACACTGATTGACTACTGCATAAAGAATAATATTATCGTTAAGAAGGTGCCACCTATTAATGACTGGATGAATGGCTCTTTCTCACCTCACCAGACTAAACGGGTAGATATTTCCGACCTTCTGGGACGCGAAGAGATATTCCTTGATAAAGATAAAAT
>CAINEZ010000206.1 GCA_903847905.1 uncultured Bacteroidota bacterium | reverse complement strand
CCCTACGGTTGGCTCATTTTTAAAGCTGATGCAAAAAATAATTTTATATTTTTTCTTTGGTTATTTTTTACATTATCTTTAAAAACGTTGATTTTACTACGAACACGGAAAAAACATTGCTCGTTTTTATTGATAAATAACCCTTCGACTTAACTCAGGGTGACCGCTCAACTTGTGGGTTATATATCAATAAAAACGGGCATCCAAGCGGAGCAGTGGACTTAATTCGGAGCGGTAATGTTAATTCCGCGCGGAAGGATGCGCGAAAAAATATACTTATTACATGCCTTACGCCTGTGGCTTGCGCCTTGACTGAACGGAGCGAGCAGCGCACTATTCAGCAATGAAAGAAAAAATATATTTAGGTCGGATGGTTGCGTAAATTACATCCACACGCAAGCTGGGTAAGCATTTTTTTATTTTATTGCTACTGCTTTCAATGGCGGCAAGCAGCTTATTGATTTTTGTTTTTTCTTCCTTTAAAAATAAACAATAAAAAAAACCAAAAAGCAATGTGCTGCTTGTCAATGGTGGCGTGTCCCGATAGCTATCGGGAGGAGTGCGGCTATTTGGCGAAGCCCGTCAGTACATAATGTTATTATAAGACTGCCTAAAACACTTATCATGCCTTTAAAACAGGCAGTTTTATAATGCCACATTATGTAAAATAGCTTTGAGCTTAAAATTTTTTGGCGTGTCTTTTTGCTTCGCGCGGTACATTGGAAAATTGCAAAAAACATGACGAAAAATTTAAGCAGAAGGGACGGGGAGCATTGGGAGCGGGTATTTATTTTCTTCTTTCTTTTTCTTTTATTTCCTTTGTTTCCTGTGCCATGCCTGCATTTCATTTCGGCAGGTAAAAAAGAAAAAAATTATTTTAATGGATGGAATAAATTTAACTGTAGCTGCAGGTCTTGTAAATCTTCTTGTTTGTAGCGTTCGGTGCTGCCAATGTGTTTGTGTCCGGCCATGTATTGAACCTGACGGATGTTGTGTTGTCTGAGCCAGTTTATGATCACACTGGAACGAATCTGTCCGGCTTCTTTTATCTTTTCATTTTGTTTTCTTAGTGTTGTCATTAGCCATGCTACTAAATTTATTTTGCAGTTAAATAATTTTTCTTGTTCCTGTGATGCGCTTTGTAAATATTGTTGCATCGGGATTATTTGTTTTGCATTCAGCTTTAATATTCTGCCGGCGCTCCTGCATGACGATGGAATATAAATGTTTCCCTGCAATAAGTTTAAATGTTTTTTTTCGAGCTTCTTTAATTCCTGTGTTTGTACGCCTTGGTAAATCATTAATCCAAGTATCACGGTATTTCTTATGTGGCTTCGTTTTGATTTCTCGCCTTTGCTAAAGCTCCACTGTGGCTTGTTGACATAGCTTGTATAAATTTCTTCTAATTCCTGTATTGTTAAAAGATGCTGCAATACTTTTTTTCCTGTGTTCTTTAAACGTAAGTCCTTTGCAGGATTATTGTTTCTTTCGCCTTGCTCTGTCAGATAATCGTAATATTTGCTTATGCTGTTTAAATGTATGTTTATGCTGCTCTTACTTACTCCTCTGGCTCTTGTTTCCCTTATGAACTCTAAAAGCTCGTTGTAATCTGCATTTATGTAATTAATATTTCTTTTTTCACACCACTTTTTAAAACGTTCCATGTCCTGTAAATGCCCTCTGACAGTGCTTTCCATGAGTTTGTTTGATTGAAGATAGTCTTTGAAGGTCATTGGTCATTAGTCATTAAGTCATTCGCTTCGCTGTCACTCGTTGTCATTTGCTGCTACGCAGCGTCATTGATTGTCATTAATTCTGCATTCACTTTTCACTTTTCACTATTCACTTTTCATTTACGATGTGTGTATATATTTGAGTACTTTCAAGGCTTGCATGACCTAAAAACTTTTTGATGTTTTCTATTTCCATTCCGTTTTGTAAAAGATGTGTTGCGATGGAATGACGGAAAGTGTGTAAACTTATGTGTTTGCTGATGCCTGCGTCTTCTGCTAACTGCCGTATTCTCGCCGTAAAACTCTGCATGGGTTTTCCGTCCATATTAATAAAAAAATATTCTGTTTGAGGTTTATTTTGCTTTTGTCTTAGTTTTAAAAACCATTTTCTGCCATGCTGTAAATATTCTTCTATGTCCTGTAAGCCTTTTTCTGCAATGGGTACAAAGCGTTCTTTGCTGCCTTTGCCTTTGCGTACATAAAGCAATTTTTTTTCTGTGAGTATGTCGCTTAACACTAAATTAATTCCTTCGCTTCTTCTTAATCCGCAGCCATAGTAAACGGCTAACATTGCTCTGTCACGCTGTCCGTAGCTTTCTGTATTTACTCTTCTTGTGTTGTTATATGTAGTTTCGTAAATGGCTTGTATTTCCTGTAAAGTGAGTACTTGCGGGATTTTATTTTGTATTTTTTCTCTTTCTAATTTCAGGTTGATGTTATGATTTTTTGCAAGCTTCAGGAACTTTATAAAGTTGTTTATCGCTGTGACGCCAACACTAATATTCTTCTGGCTTAGCCCTGCTCCGGTTCTTTTGTTCTTCCTTTTTTTCCAGTGAAAAAAAAATGTTTTTATAGCTTCCGTTGTAATGCTTCGACTACGCTCAGCACAAGTTTGATTTACTGTAGTGATTCTGTTTTGTTCAAAGTATTGCAGCATTTCTGCGGTATATTGCGGTAAGCTTTTTACTGTGCTTGCTGCAAAGCCAAGCGTTTGCAACCATG
>CAINEZ010000205.1 GCA_903847905.1 uncultured Bacteroidota bacterium | reverse complement strand
TTTCTCAAATTACTGCTTGGATTCCTAAAAGAGTACATGCTACGTCTATTAAGGGGTTTCTGTTAAAAATAAAATTATTTATATGGTGTTTCGCTTTTCATAAAGCACTTACTTTATAGGTAGCAACTTAAATTAATTAAAGAAAAAATAAGTAAAAATTCTCAACACTCAATTTTCAACTAACAAGTAACCTTGAACTTTGAATCCCGCATGTGCGGGAAACCTTGAACTAAGAAGTTCTCCCCGGATAAACCTTAAGCGCTTCTTCCAGGCACTTCATTGATTTTTTCAGCGATTCTATATTGAGAACATAACTTATTCTTACCTGATCCTTACCGTGTCCCGGCGTTGAATAAAAACCTGTAGCAGGAGCGAGCATTACGGTTTCATTTTTATAATTAAAATCTTCAAGCAGCCACTGACAAAACCTGTCGGCATCGTCAATAGGGAGTTTAGCCACTGCATAAAATGCTCCTGCCGGTTTTGGGCAAAAACAACCTGGGATTTTATTTATTGATTCCACAACAATATTTCTGCGGCTGATATATTCTTTCATCACGTTGTCGAAGTATGATTGAGGAGTATCAATAGCAGCTTCAGCAGCAATTTGCCCGAAAGTAGGAGGACTTAAACGAGCCTGGGCAAACTTCATGGCTACTTTCATCAGTTCTTTATTTTTACTTATGATGCAGCCTATCCTTGCCCCGCAAGCGCTGTAGCGTTTCGAAATAGAGTCAAGCAGTATAACATTTTCCTCAATACCTTTTAAATACATTGCTGAATAATGCTTTTTACCATCATAGCAGAATTCGCGGTAAACTTCATCGGAAAATAAATACAGATCATGTTTTTTTACGAGTTCTTTCAGCGCTTCAAGTTCTTCTTTTGAATAAAGGTAACCCGTAGGATTATTGGGGCTGCAAATGATTATTGCTTTTGTTTTTGAGGTTATGGCTTTTTCAAATTCCGAAATAGGAGGAAGAGCAAAACCTGTTTCAATTACAGAGTTGATAGGCTTAACAACCACACCTGCATTCACGGCAAAGCCATTGTAATTTGCATAAAATGGTTCAGGAATTATCACTTCATCACCGGGGTTGATACAAGCTTGCATAGCAATAAGAATAGCCTCGGAACCGCCAGTAGTAACTATAATTTCTTCAGGTGTAATATTGATGTCAAACCGTTTATAATATTCACATAATTTTTTTCGGTACGACAGAATACCCGCGGAATGACTGTATTCGACTACTTTAAGGTCAGTATGGCGAATAGCATTCATCATAACTTCAGGGGTTTCAATATCCGGCTGACCTATGTTAAGATGGTGAATTTTAATTCCTCTTTTTTTGGCTTCTTCAGCATAAGGAACAAGTTTTCTGATCGGAGATGCAGGCATTTCGCAGCCTTTTTTTGAAATTTGTGGCATAATAGAATTTGATTAAATTAAAAGTCCCGATTCACAATATAGTGAATCGGGACAAATTTAAAGGTTATTTGTTAAATGAAAAACAAATAAAAAATTCTTTTTATTTCTGCGGTGCCGGCGTTACAACCTCGTTAGTTTGTTTTTCAGGTGTTGTTACAGTGTTATCAACAACGCTTCCTTTTATGCTTAACACAACAGTAGGTGTTGCAGCATTTGAAGTAACAGTGATCTGTTTGCTGATAGTTCCTACAATATTTGTTTTGGTATAATTAACTTTTATCACACCTGATTTACCCGGTAATATCGGTTCTTTATTCCATGATGGAACAGTACAGCCACAGGAAGTAGTAACATTTGAAAGAATTAAAGGTTCCTTTCCCACATTTGTAAATTTAAACTCGCAATTACCATCAGCGCCTTTTTGTAATACCCCATAATCATGAACAAGGCTTTCGAATTTAATTTCAGCAGCATTCGGGTTTGGTGCAGGAGGTGTTGTAGTTGTTGTTTGTGCTTTTACTGCAAAGGAGGTGATTATTGCAGCCGTTAATGCAAAAATGATCTTTTTCATGGTTTTTTAGTTTTTAAATTGTTATTATTATTTAATTATTATTACTATTTGACAAGCGGTATAGCATTGTCGTTAACTGATTTTTTTAGATAAATTTTGGAATAAAAACATTTAAAATAAAAATTTATTATTATTTGAACAATTTATTTTTACCTTTGCACTCCAATTGTAATTAGTTCATTAATATATTTACTAATCTGGTTCGGTAGTTCAGTTGGTTAGAATACGTGCCTGTCACGCACGGGGTCGCGGGTTCGAGTCCCGTCCGGACCGCAAAAACAGATGAAAGCCCTTTTAACAAAATGTTTTGAGGGCTTTTTCTTTTTTTATACTTTGTAATAAAGTTCCTTTTCATTTTTTAAAAATTCCATAACAAAGATATGGAATGCTTCTTGTATAATATGTAAATGAAATGCAAACTTTTGTTAATAAAATGTAAATGGATTGAAATTTATAAATTTTACTAATTTTATCTAATAAAAAATTTGCTGAAATCAATAATTTTAAATTTTTATAAGTGAAGAGCAGTAAAGTTAGAATGGTTGTTTTATTAGGAATTATAACTATTATAGGTATAATTTTATTCCAGGTGTTTTGGGTCTTTAAAACATTCGACCTTAAAGAAAAACAATTTAATCAGTCTATTTCTATTGCATTATTAAATGTTGCCGAAAGACTGGCAGCATTTAATAATACTGTTTTGTCAAATGAAAGTCCTGTCCAGCAGCTTTCATCAACATATTTTGTCGTGAATGTTAATAGTGTCATTGATGCCAAAATTCTGGAAAATTTCCTTAAAACTGAATTTGAATATCGTAAGATCGCGATAGATTATGAATATGCTATTTATGATTGCTCTAATGATAAAATGGTCTATGGTGATTATATAAACAGCAAAATGGGGAAAACAGAAGTTTATAAAAGCAAAGTATTACCTAAATATAGTAAATTCACTTATTACTTTGGAATAAATTTTCCTACCAAAACAACTTATATCATTAGCAATTTGGATATTTGGTTAATTTCATCCTTTATTCTGATGCTTGCATGCATATTTTTTGGTTATTCTATTTATACTATTCTTAAACAACGCAGATTAACTGAGGTGCAGAAGGATTTTATCAATAATATGACCCATGAATTTAAAACGCCAATCTCAACTATTTCTATTTCAACGGGGGTATTGCTTAAACCATCCATAATCAACGATCCGGAGAGGCTGCATCAATACGCATTTATTATCCGGGAACAAAATAAAAGATTAGAAAAGCACGTTGAAGATGTTCTGCAGATCGCCATGTCCGAAAGAAGCAAGGTAAAAATTAATAAAGAACCTGTGGATCTTCATGAATTACTGAAGAAGGTTTCGGATTCGGTTGTCCTTAGCGTAAAAGATAAAAAAGTTGAGTTGGAAATGAACCTGAATGCTTCAACTCCTGTAATATCAGCCGACAAATCGCACCTGACCAATGTAATTTATAACTTGTTGGATAATGCGGTAAAATACTCTAATGATCCGCTGAAAATAAGTATTACATCTTTATCGTCCCACAATTCTATTATTGTTACTATTGAGGACAATGGAATTGGGATAAATAAAAAATATGTAAAAAAAATATTTCGTAAATTTTACAGGGTTCCATCAGGTAATATCCGATCAATAAAGGGATTCGGACTCGGTTTAAGTTATGTTGAAAATATTGTAAAAGCACATAAGTGGAAAATTTATCTCGAAAGCCTTGAAAATTCAGGAAGTAAATTCATAATTAAAATACCCGCCAAACATGAATGAGAAGAAAGCTAAAATACTTTTTGTTGAGGACGATGTTTACCTAAGTTTTGTTACCAGGGACAATCTCGAAATTGCAGGATACGAAATTATCCTTTCTGATAACGGCAGGGAAGCATTTGAACTTTTTTCAAAACAAAAAGTTGATATCTGCATATTAGATGTTATGCTTGTAGAAATGGATGGATTTACCCTTGCCAGGAAAATACGGGAAGTAAATAAAGAGATCCCGATAATTTTTCTTACTGCCAAATCAATGAAAGAAGATAAAATTACAGGATTGAAGATAGGCGCTGACGATTATATTACAAAACCATTTAGTATAGAAGAACTGATATTAAAAATCGAAATATTCCTGAAAAGAAGAAAAATTTCCAACACCATGGTCGTTGAACAAGCTGTTGTTACTATCGGTTCATTTATACTTGACTTTAATAATTTGATTTTAAAAAATGAAATGGATCAGGTTCGCCTCACTCAGAAAGAAGCAGAACTATTGAAATATCTGGTTATCAATAAAAATAATATCTTGCGAAAAGAGCAGATATTAAAAGATATTTGGGGAAACGATGATTATTATTTAAGCAGGAGTCTGGATGTTTTTATTTCGCGCCTTAGAAAATACCTTAACCCCGACACTAGTATTACAATTGAAAATATTCATGGAATAGGTTTCCGGTTGAACTGCATTGTTTGATATTATTAAATTTTACTGCAAAAGAGATTTAGTTTTAGGTAGGCAAAAAAGCGAAGGAAAACAGGCTGGCTCTTTGGCGGGTTTTGGCTTTGAGCGATCCGACAATGTGCCAGCCTGTGTATGATGGCTATTCTTTTACAATTTTTTTAAATTCATAAGTAGTACCGTTCTCAAATTTCAATATGTAAATATCAGGCAAAAAGCTGCTTGTTTTAACAATAGCCTTTTCTAACACATAACCTTTGAAAACAACTTGTCCGACAATATTCAGGATTTCAAAGTTTATTTTTTCTTTATTCCCTTTCATTATTATGGTTAATTCATTATTTACGGGATTAGGATAAATGGATATACCTTCTGTTTTTATGGAAGCAATACCAACGGACGTAATTGTTACACATGCAGAAGTATCGGAACACAAGCCTTGAGTTATCTTAACAGCAAAATTACCATTAGCAGTAGCAGTATAGCTTTGAGAAGTTTCCCCAATAATACTAGCAAATGCATTATTGCAATCGAGCCATTGATAAGATACTCCGCTTGCATTGGAAGAAATAACAGGATCGGAAACGGTTAGTGAAGTATCAACGGATATAACGGATAAGTTCAACGCATAGACACTGTCGCAACCGCTAATACTAAGCAGGCTGTCATAATAGCTTCCTGCAATTGAATAGTCGCTTCCGTGCCAGTTGTAGGTTTCGCCATTACAGATGCTGTTGTTTTCTGTGAACGAATAAACAGGATTTACCGTAATTGCAAATGTAGAAGTTGAACCATTACCACAAGTATTTGTTCCTTTAACAGTAATGTTACCTGAAATAGCCGAAGTTCCATAACTCACAGTAATACTGTTTGTCGCGCTTGTTCCTGTTGCGCCACTTGGTAGAGTCCAAACGTATGATGTAGCATTAGTAATTGAAGGCACAGTGTAAGTTACAGAATTTTGCCCCTGACAAACTGTTGATGCTCCTGTGATTGTCCCGGCGCTTACAGGTAAAGGATTTACAGTTATTGCTAAAGTTGAAGTAGCTCCATCACCGCATGAATTATGACCTTTAACAGTAATGTTACCTGAAACAGCTGAGGCTCCATAACTCACAATAATACTGTTTGTGGTGCTTGTTCCTGTTGCGCCGCTTGGCAATGACCAAACGTAAGAAGTTGCATTAGTAATTGTAGGCACAGTGTAAGTTACAGAATTTTGCCCCTGACAAACTGTTGATGCTCCTGTAATTGTTCCAGCGATAATAGGTAAAGGATTTACAGTAATTGCAAGTGTTGAAGAAACACCATCACCACATGAATTATTGCCCTTTACTGTAATATTTCCGGAAACAGCAGATGCACCATAGTCAATGGAAATACTGTTTGTCGCGCTTGTTCCTGTTGCGCCGCTTGGTAGAGTCCAAACGTATGATGTTGCATTTGTAATTGTAGGTACGGTATAAGTTACAGAATTTTGCCCTTGACAAATGTTTGTTATTCCTGTAATTGTTCCTGCACTTGCTGGTAACAATTGTTGGCATATATCTATGCAGTAGTATTTATAACAAAGGTCTGTAACAGTATTAGAATTTATATTACCTCCAAATAAATAAACAATATTATTTACTGTTAGTGCTTCCATGCTTGAACGTGAAAATGGAAGATTTGACATAGTCGTCCATGCGTTTGAAATAAAATCATAAACGTAGAAAGAGTTTAATGGTGTGATTGTAGATGATGTTGTAGAGCCGCCAAATAAATAAATTTTATTGTTGTAAATCGTTACACCACTTCTTTGTATACTTATAGGAATTGAAGCTTTTGATGTCCATGTGTTTGTTGAAGGATTGTATTCGTCAAGTTTATTAGAAGTATTATATGAGCCATTATAATAAGAACCTCCAACTAAATAAATTTTATTATTGTATGTTACTAATCTTGCATTACCCCTGTTTTGAGTAGGTGTAGATAAAGTTGAATATGAATTTGTATTTGGATCGTATGAATAGAAATAGTTTGTTGTTGTTCCCAATGTACTGCCAATTACATAAACTTTATTGTTTAGTGAAGTTGCATAACAGCATGTTATTGCATTTGGAATATTTGCCATTGTTTGCCAAGTATTTAAAGAAATATTATATGCTTCATTTTTATTGCTGACAGAACCCGTCCACCCACCAATACAATATACAATGCCATTAACTTCTGCTACGCCCATCTCTGCCCTTGCAGTTAGCATTGTAGCCAAAGTTGACCAAATGTTATTAAATGTTGAATATTTATAAGTAGTATTTGTAATGACAGAATTATTACCTCCTCCAAAAATATAGACATCGGAATTGTAACTTATAGCACGTGACTCAGTTTTTACAGCAGGTAAATTTGCAATAGAAATTATTGTGTCATTTGTGCAAATTGTGCTCACAGTTATTGTGAGTGTTGAAACAACACCATCTCCGCAGGAGTTACTACCTTTTACAGTTATATTACCGGATATAGCTGACATGCTAAAATCAACAGTAATGCTATTTGTGGCGCTTGAACCCGTTGCGCCACTTGGCAAAGTCCAAATGTATGATGTCGCATTTGCAATCGCAGGCACAGTATAGGTAACAGAACTTTGTCCCATAGGAATTGTTGTTAAGCCTGAAATAACTCCTGCATTTGCTGGTAGTGGATTAACTGTAATTGCATAAGTTGATATTGTTCCATTACCGCATGAGTTATTACCCTTTACAGTAATGTTACCGGAAACAGCTGATGTTCCGTAATTAACGGTAATATTGTTTGTCGTGCTTGTTCCTGTTGCACCGCTTGGTAGAGTCCAAACGTATGATGTAGCATTAGTAATTGAAGGCACAGCGTAGATTACTGAATTTTGACCTTGACAAACTGTTGTTGTTCCTGAAATTGTACCAGCGCTAGATGGAAGTGGACTTACAATAATTGCCAAAGTTGATGTTGCACCATCAACGCAGGAATTATGACCTTTTACTGTAATATTTCCGGAAACAGCCGATGTGCCATAATTTACAATAATACTGTTTGTAGTACTTGTTCCTGTTGCACCGCTTGGTAATGTCCAAACGTAGGATGTTGCATTAGCAATTGTGGGTACGGAATAAGTTACAGAATTTTGTCCCAGACAAACAGTTGCTGTTCCTGAAATTGTTCCTGCGCTTGCGGGTGGTGGAATTACAGTAATTGCCAAAGTTGATATTGCACCGTCGCCACAGGAATTATTTCCTTTTACAGTAATATTACCTGATGCTGCAGAAGTACCATAGTCCACTGTAATACTGTTCGTCGTACTTGTTCCTGTTGCGCCTGTAGGTAAAGCCCAAATATAAGTTGTTGCATTTGTAATTGTAGGCACAGTATAATTTACAGAATTTTGTCCCTGACAAACGGATGCAGTTCCTGTAATTGTCCCTGCGCTCACAGGCAATGGGTTTACAGTAACTGTATAAGTTGATAATATTCCATTTCCGCATGAATTATTTCCTTTCACTGTAATATTTCCTGAAATTGCAGATGTTCCAAAACTCACTATAATGCTGTTTGTAGTGCTTGTTCCTGTTGCGCCTGTAGGTAAAGTCCATACATAAGTTGTTGCATTGGTAATTATAGGTACAGTATAGGTTACAAAATTTTGTCCCTGACAAACTGTTGCTGTTCCTGTTATTGTTCCTGCTGTTGCTGGTAAAGGATTTACAATTACATTAATGTTTGCTCTTGAACTTTCACAACTAACAGTTTGAGAAACATAATATGTGGTTGTTCCAGCAATTGATGTAATTGGAGTTGGCGCCGTTGAACTTCCTGTACTACCAGTTGATGTTGTGTACCATAACAAACTGCTGCCATTTGCAGATAAAGGAGAAGCTGTTGCATTTTGACAATATGTTACAGGACTTGTAACAGTTGGAGCAGCTACAATAGAATTTATTGTAACAATAGTAACTGAAGCAGCGCTTGCGCAACCATTTGCTGTTGATGTAACACTATAAACACCCGCCATTGCAGAAGTTGCGCTGGCGCTTACAGTAGGGTTTTGTTGTGTAGATGTAAAGCTATTTTGACCTGTCCATGCATAAGTCGCTCCTGTAATAGTAGTAACGGATAGCGAAAGAGTATTTCCCACACAAACAGGACCGTTATTACTTGCTGTAATTTTATTTATCTCAACTGTTGTTGTCCCTGCAACACTTGCACAACCATTTACGGTAGCTGTAACATTATAAACTCCCCCCATAGCAGAAGTTGCACTTGTACTCACAGTTGGGTTTTGCTGTGTTGATGTATAACTATTGGCTCCAGTCCATAAATAGGTTGCGCCTGTAACTGTTGATGCAGTAAGTGAAAGAGTATTCCCAACACAAACGGGTCCGTTATTACCGGCAGTTGGTGTAGCTGGTATTGAATTAACAACTACCGTTGTAGTTCCGGGTGTT
The DNA here is from genome assembly GCA_903847905.1 of uncultured Bacteroidota bacterium. Taxonomy (GTDB): domain Bacteria; phylum Bacteroidota; class Bacteroidia; order Bacteroidales; family CG2-30-32-10; genus CAINEZ01. The sequence continues at coordinate 2,845 of CAINEZ010000205.1, read as the reverse complement.
GGGCTTGTACAACCGTTTGCTGTAGTATATACGCTATAAACCCCAGCCATTGCCGAAGTAGCAGCAGTAGTTACAGTAGGGTTTTGTTGTGTTGAACTAAAACCATTTGGTCCTGTCCAATAGTAAGTTGCTCCCGGAATGGCTGAAGCAGAAAGTGAAAGCGTTTGACCAGCACAAACTGGTCCGTTATTACCTGCTGTTGCCTGATTTATTACCACAGTTGTTGAGCCAGACGAGCTGGTACAACCATTAATTAATGAAGTAGTAACAATATAATTACCAGCCATTTCAAGGGTTGTACTTGTGCTAATTATCGGATTTTGTTCTGATGAAGTAAATCCATTTGGGCCAATCCATGAATAAGTTGCGCCAGTAACAGATGAAGCTGTTAACGAAAGCATATTCCCAATGCATACTGGGCCGTTATTAGTTGCAGTAGGAGCAGATAGTTGATTTACCGTAACTAAAAATGTTGAAACTGAACCATCTCCACAAGAATTATGACCTTTTACAGTAATATTACCGGAAACTGCAGATGTGCCATAACTAACAGTAATGCTTTCGGTAGTACTTGTGCCTGTTGAGCCGTTAGGTAAAGTCCAAACATAAGATATTGCATTAGCAATCGTAGGTACTGTATAAGTTACAGAATTTTGGCCCAAACAGACTGTTGCTGCACCTGATATTACGCCAGCATTATCAGGCAATGGATTTACAGTAACTGTATACGGCGCTGAACAGCTACTACCAGTTTGGATGAGACAAAACTTATATATTGTAGTTTGAGTTGGGGTAAATTGAACTGAATTTGAATAAGTTGAGGTATAATATTGATTATTAAGATACCAATACTTTTGATCCCCAGCTGATACACCTGAGGAATTTAAAACCACAGCCGAACCAGGACATGTTGGGTTAGTTCCATTTGTTTGTTGTATCCATTGAGTAAAACCAAATGCCGAAATAAGCATTAAATAAATCGAAATGTAAATTTTTTTCATATTTTTTTCAAGTTATTAATGAACTACATTACTGTATTTTTTTTAATTTTCACTTACATAAAACACATTCTGCGCTTCCTATGAACCGCTGTTGCACTATTTACTATCCAATCTTATTTACCACAGTTTTTAGTTGTCTTTTTAAGGTTATAATTTCAACTGTTAATCCTTTAGCCTCTTTTTTCTTTAACACTCTTTCTGCAATAGTTGCATTTAATTTTTCTTTTATCGCTTTCTTTTTTTTAGACAAATTTGTATAATCATTGAAGTTGTGGATTTTTCTTGTTTTCATTGTCTTTATATTTAATTGGTCAGATTTTTTTTCTTGATGATTAAGATTTTTGTTGCCCTGAAATAATTGCCCCGTTTATTGAAATATTGTCAATTATTGGTTTACGATACATATCGCCAACATTCGTCAGATTTTGAAGTATAGCACCTATTATATATTTTAATTCAACAGTATTAAATGTTGAATTTTCGATTGTCGCTGAAATCTTTGCTATTCCGTTATCAAATTCGACTTCAATGTTATTAAACTTTACTTTTTTCATAGTTTTAATTTATTAGTTATACATTACTTTATTTCCCATTATTCTATTAAAGCTTTTCGGCTATTGCTATTTTTTTTATATTTACTGATTAGTTTAAAGTTTATTATTCATTGTTTAAAGTGAGGATTTAAAATTACTTATTAAAGAAATTAATGTTCTCTCAATACTATCGGCATTGCTAATTAGAATTGGATAAATTGATAATGCTTTTTGTTTTGCTGCTTCATTTAGCTGATTATTTTCAATTATTTCTCTATATCTTTCAGGATTAGTAGATGGGTCGAAAAAGAAAACAGAAGAATAACTAATCACTATAAAATAATTATTTTCCGATATATCGAATTTAAGACGAAACAAAACAGATACTTTTATACTACAATTATTGAAAAATAAATCAACATGTACATCGATAAATTCAAAATTGTTAATTTGATAAACATTGCTTACCAAAGAACCAGAAAAAACATTATCTTTTGCAAAAAAACCATCAATGCAAGATTGTATGATTGTTTTTATTTTTTTCATATTCTAACTTTTTAAATATTCATCAATACTAATTATTGTGCAATTTGGAAATTGTTTTTGAGCGATAGTTCTTGCTTCTTCTATTGATAAAGCTTTAATATTTATTTGTTTAGGTTCAATAAAACCATGGCATTTTAAGGTAATAATAAATTCTTTCATATTTTTTATTTTTTTATTTCATTTGCCTACTTTTCGACATCAGCCCCTTACTCTTTTTAGGATTTTCAGCTTACTCCTTTTATTTTTGATTTTTTTATCATTCAGATTCACAAAAAAAACAGCGTGGCCAAATTGCCCACACTGTTTCTAAGGTTCTACCAAAACCTACACTACAAGTAAAGCAACGACCACGCTTTCGCATGGCGTTTTGCTTTTATTCTGTAGTGTTCTAAAATGCTTGGTAGATTATAGAAACAGAATTCTGCTAAACGCTATAATTTATTATTTTGTGTTTCTACATCTTTATAATTTTATTTTTTCCGGATTTTGCCGGCAATCAAATACTTTCATTATATAAATTTCTTTCTCAGTTACTTTATAAATCACTTTATAATTACCTGCTACTAAATATCTGTATTCTCCTTTTTTGTGTAATAATAATTCTTCAATTTGTCCTTTCCTTACTTGCTTACTTAAATTTTTTACAGAAGAAAATATTTTACTTTTTATATTTTTAGCAATTATTATAGAAGCTTTTAATTTATAGTATTGATAAATTGATTTTGTTTCTTCAAGAGCTTCACGAGTCCAAATAATATTCATAAT
>CAINEZ010000204.1 GCA_903847905.1 uncultured Bacteroidota bacterium | reverse complement strand
TTTTTATTTTCGATTTTTTTGGCATTGTTTTCAAAGCATAAATCTCATGTAAAAATACATCTTTTAAAAATATTATTTCTATTTTCGCTGTATATCAATAAAACTTTATGAAAATTATTACATACAACGTCAATGGAATACGCGCTGCTCTTGGCAAAGGGTTTTTAGATTGGATTAAATCTGTAAGCCCTGATATCATTTGCCTGCAGGAAATTAAAGCGCAACAAGACCAGTTACCCTTGTTCGACTTCGAAGAAGCCGGTTATCTTAATTACTGGCATTCCGCTCAAAAAAAAGGATATAGCGGTGTCGCCATACTTACCAAAACAAAACCTGATAATGTTTTTTATGGAATGGGTAATGAAAAATATGATAACGAAGGACGATTTTTAAGAGCTGATTATGGAGATATATCTGTTGTAAGCGTATATCACCCTTCTGGCTCCAGCGGCGATGAAAGGCAGGCATTTAAAATGATTTGGCTTGAAGATTTTCTGAATTATATAAATGAATTAAAAAAAATACGTCCCAATCTTATCCTTAGCGGAGATTATAATATCTGTCACAAACCCATAGATATTCATGACCCCATTAGAAATGCTACAAGTTCCGGATTTCTTCCTGAAGAACGCGAATGGCTTTCTCGCTTTATTGACACCGGGTTTATTGATTCTTTCCGTTATTTTAACAAGGAACCAAAACAATATACATGGTGGAGTTTTCGTGCAAATGCCCGCGCCAAGAACCTTGGCTGGCGTATCGATTATAATATGGTAAGTAAACCTCTTGAAAAAAACATGAAACGATCTGTCATTTTGCCCGAAGCAAAACATTCCGACCATTGCCCTGTATTGCTTGAAATAGATTTTTAAATATAATTTTATACTTTTGCTTAAATTTTAAAATCAATAAAATGAAAAAATCTTTTATATCTGTTTTATATGTTGCTGCAGCCATGGCTTTCATGTTATCATGCGTTCCTGCCAGAAAATTTGATGAAATTAAAAAAAAGAAAGAAGCTTATGAAAAGGAAAATGCTCAGCTAAAGATCGAAAATCAATCATTCACTGCTAAAATGACCGAATTACAATCATCCATTGATTATATGAACAAAAGGATCTATGGACTTGAATTGGATTCTACCGTAAGAGGCACATCTTTGCGCACAATGACCTCTAATTATGATCAGCTGAACAAAACCTACCAGCTGTTATTGGCAAATAATAGGGATTTACTTTCGGGCAGTAATTCCGAAACTCGGAAAATCCTTGTGCAGTTGAAAACAACCCAGGACAGCCTCTTAAATAAAGAAGATGCATTGAAAAAATTAGCTGCTGATCTGGAAATCAAAAAAACCAGCCTTGACAAACTCAGCAAAGAAATGGAAACCTCAAGGACAGAACTGGAAGCAAAAGAAGCGAAACTTGCTGAACTTCAGAATATACTTAATAAAAAAGATTCTACGGTAAAAGCGCTTAAAGCTAAAGTAATTGATGCTCTTACAGGATACGAAGGCAAAGGACTCACTATTACACAAAAAAACGGGAAAGTTTATGTTTCTCTTGACGAAAGCCTTCTCTTTGCATCAGGAAGCTTTACTGTGGATTCCAAAGGAGTTGGAGCAATTAAAAAGCTTGCAAAAGTCCTTGAAACAAATCCGGATATAAATGTATTAATTGAAGGACATACTGATAATGTTCCTTATGCCGGCACCGGCGCTATAAAAGATAATTGGGATTTAAGCGTACTCCGCGCAACTGCAATTGTGAAAATAATTACTGCAAATAGCAGTGTTGATCCCAAACGACTCTCTGCTTCAGGAAAAAGCGAGTACGATCCGGTAGAAAGCAATGCCACAAAGGAAGGCAAAGCAAAAAATCGTCGCACTGAAATAATTTTGACTCCCAAGCTTGATGAGCTTTTTCAGATCATCGAATCAAATTAAAGAGAGTTTTTAATAAAATAAAAACCCGTCCCGCACATGCGGGATCGGGTTTTTTTATTTTATTGTTTTTGAAAAAGAAAGATGCGGGATTATTTTTTAATGTCCTGAAAACTATCTGAATTTTAAAACAATATTTTACATGGTACTGATCTCCAACCTCAATTTTCTAAATTTCGATATTCCTACAATTTCGTGTTGAGATATTTATAATTTTGCGTAATATGAGTTAGAAAAATAATTTTGTTATTCCTCTTATTATGCCATTAAATTATTCTGAACTTATTGCAAAAGAACTTGGTATTACCATTAAACAAGTTGATAATACAGTTACTTTATTACAAAGCGGCGCAACAATTCCTTTTATCGCGAGATACAGGAAAGAAGTAACAGGCTGCCTTGACGAAGTGCAAATTTTGCAAATTCGCGACAGGTATGCTCAACTTGTGGAAATTGATAAAAGAAGAATTAAAATAATTGAATCAATTAAAGAACAGGAAAAATTAACAGATGAATTAGAGAAGCAGATAAATGCCGCAGTTTCGCTTGCCGAACTAGAAGATATTTATTTGCCATTTCGCCCCAAGCGTAAAACCCGTGCAAGTGTTGCTATTGCCAAAGGGCTTGAACCATTAGCGCAACTTATATTTTCACAAAAAGATATTGACGTTAATCTTAAAGCGAATGAATTTGTAAATGAAGAAAAAGGAGTAACTTCTGAAACGGAAGCGATAGAAGGAGCAAGGGATATTATTGCTGAATGGATAAACGAAAATCAACAGGCAAGGCAAAGGCTCAGAAACTTTTTTAACAGGGAAGCTACCATACGTTCACGCGTTGTTAAAGGGAAAGAAAAAGAAGGAGAAAATTATAACAGCTATTTTGACCTTGAAGAGAAATTGCAGAAAGCTCCGTCACATAGAATACTGGCTATGTTCAGGGGAGAGAATGAAGGCTTTTTAAAAATAGTTATTAATCCCGAAAAAGAAAAATCAATAGAAATATTAGAAAATATTTTTCTTCGTGCAAAAAATGAATCTGCCGAACAGGTTGATATTGCTATAAAAGACTGTTATAAAAGATTGCTATGTCCTTCGCTTGAAACAGAAGTAAGACAGATTTATAAAGAAAAAGCCGATAAAGAAGCTATAAGGGTTTTTGCAGAAAACCTAAGACAATTATTGCTGGCGCCTCCTTTAGGACAAAAGAATGTACTCGCCATTGACCCGGGTTTTAAAAGCGGCTGCAAAATTGTTTGCCTAGATAAACAGGGCAAGCTCTTACATAACGAAACTATTTATCCGCATCCGCCCGAAAATGAAGTTAAGCAATCGGCAAACAAAATTCAGAGTCTTGTAAATGCTTATAAAATTGAAGCGATTGCCATTGGAAACGGCACTGCAGGCAGGGAAACAGAAAGATTTATTAAAAGTATCCATTTTGATAAAGATGTTATTGCTTTGGTAGTAAACGAAAGCGGCGCATCGGTTTATTCGGCGTCAGCTGTTGCGCGCGAAGAATTTCCCGAATACGATGTTACTGTACGTGGCGCTGTTTCAATTGGCAGAAGGCTTACTGACCCGCTTGCCGAATTGGTAAAAATTGATCCCAAGTCCATAGGAGTAGGACAGTACCAGCATGATGTGGATCAAAATGAATTACAAAAAAGCCTTGAGGACGTTGTTGCAAGTTGCGTGAATGCAGTTGGTGTTGAAATTAACACTTCCAGCAAACAATTGCTTACTTATGTTTCGGGCGTTGGTACTGCTTTAGCGCAGAATATCATTGAGCACAGAAATAAAAACGGAGCTTTTAATTCAAGAGAAGAACTTAAAAAAGTCGCTCGCTTTGGAGGTAAAGCTTTTGAGCAGGCTGCAGGTTTTCTGAGGATACAAAATGCCGAAAATGTTTTAGACAGAAGCGCCGTGCATCCCGAAAGTTATCATGTTGTAAAGCTTATGGCTCAAAAATTAAAATGTTCAGTCAATGAACTTGTTGAAAAAGAAGAGTTGCGTAAAAAAATTATTCCCGAAGAATATGTTACCGAAAAGGTTGGTATTCCTACTCTTTTAGACATAATGAGCGAACTTGCAAAACCCGGAAGAGACCCGCGTAAGAAATTCGATTTTTTTGAATTCGATAAAAATGTTCATAACATCAAAGACCTTAAACCAGGAATGATATTACCCGGAATTATTACAAATATCACGGCTTTCGGAGCTTTTGTTGACGTGGGCGTACATCAGGACGGATTAGTTCACATTTCACAATTAGCCGATAAATATATTTCCAATCCTAACGATGTTGTAAAACTTAACCAAAAGGTAAAAGTCAAAGTTCTTGAAATAGATATTGACCGCAAGCGGATAAGCTTTTCTATGAAGGGAGTGGAGTGAGGGTAGTTGGCAGTTTTCAGTCAGCAGTCTTTAATTTTCAGTCGGCAGTTTGCAATTAGCAGCGGGTATGATATTTCCTCCGGTAACAAAGGTGAAAACGCTATTGTAATTTTACAAATACTTATAAATATTTAGCTCGTCAATTAGACATGTCTGCTATAAAGAGTTATTGCCTGTTGTACCTTAAAAAATAATCATCTATTTCTGGTCTTAATTCAATTCCAATTCTTTCAAAGATATCAAGTAAATCTGCGTATGCTCCAGCTCCGCCAAGAAAATCCCAAAACTCGTTTGCAACTTTTAATTCATTTTCAAGGTCTAACATACCTCTCATTGTCCAACGATTGTATGGTTCTGGTTCATAAGAATAATAAGGAATGGCAATCAATTTACATTAGCTTTTTCAAGTTGGAATATTTACAGCATTTCTTATCGCTGTTTTAAAAACGGTATCAATATCAAAAAGAATTCCTGATTCTATGCCTTTCTTCACTGAGGAAAGTTCTTCATCGTTTAATCTTCTTTTTATTAACTCGAGTGCTTCTTGTTGAACCCATTCAACTGAAATCGAAAAAATATTTTCTTGATTATCCATAAGCAAATTTTTTTAAATCAATTATCAATTCTAAGTGTATGCCATGTATGAGCAAAGCACGCCCATACTAAGTTGTGAGAGACGCATTCTGCTATCGAAAGGTAGTAGAGCCATCTCGACGATTAAGTGTTCGTTTTTATTTGTCAAGTAACTCACTTAATATTTGATTTAAATGAGTGTCTAAATTTCCATTGAAGTCTGTATAAGGAATTTCAAGTTGCTGCAAAACTGTTGCAAAACGTTTATATCCATTTTCATCACGCAATTCAACCCATTTAACTTTTAATATATCCGCTTGCTGTTTATTTAGATCGGAAAGTTTATCTGCTACGAAAACGTCACTTTCCCTTGCAAATATTGCGTCTGCACTTTCGGGATTTCCACGCCCCATCATTTTAACTTCACATCTTGAATAGGTTTCACCCTTGATTAAATAAAAGTCAACTTCTCTCATACTTGCTGGGATTTTGCTTTGGTCAAAATGTTCAAATGGGACGCTAAATACCTTACATAGCGTTGCCATTAAATATTTTTCAACTCTCTTACCTGCAGTACTCCAAAGTCCGCCACGAAGTGCAGAACGTTTTACAGCTAGAGTATTTATTACTATTAAACTTTCATTAATATTTAATTCAACACTTACTCCTCTAAATTTAATTGTCAATGTTAAATCAATGTCCGGTTGATTTTCAATCAGGTTACTTATTGATTGATAAAGAACATCGTAGTGTTCATTTGAAGCATCAATTACAATTCCTTTTGACGCTGAATTATACATATTTGTAATCGTCTTTTTATTTAGTCCTGAATTTATAGCAATTTCTTCTGAGCTTAAATTACGATTTAAAAATGTTTGTTTATACCAGTCAACTGTTACATCCTTATTAGCAAGTTTTGCTTCAATTACTTTTTTAAAAAAGTCAATTGCAAATTGTAAGAATTCCGCATTAATTAATGCAACAACTTCTATTCTATAATCCTGCCCTTTGATAAGACGCTTAATTATGTTTTTTACTACTTGGTCTGTTAATGTCATCTTATTGTTTCTTTAAATTTATCAAGAGTTAAATATTTAGTTTCAAAGGTATCGAACATTTCCTTTGTTTTTTTTGATTGCATATACTCAAAATATGTTTCGTCTTTTTCAATTAAAAGAAAATGGCGTCCTAATTTTTTAGCTGTTTTTCCCATTGTTCCACTTCCGCCGAATGGGTCAAACACTAAGTCGCCTTTGAAAGAATAGTATTGAATAACTCTTTTGCATAATTCTACAGGAAAAACTGCAGAATGAACTTTATCAAAACAAGGGTCAATTTTCCAAACGTTTGTTGTTTCATAACCATCAGCTACTTTACTTTCTAAAATAGTATTCCAATCATATTGTTTAATGTTCCAGTCTAAAAGTTTTTCAGTGCTTTTTCGATAAACCATTAAATATTCTGTAACGCTATTTGGCTTGTAGCCCAATGGTTTTCTATGTTGCATAAAACCACCAATACGATTTTTAACGCTTGCTTCGGGTTTAAGCCAAACAATATCGTCAATAAATTCCCATCCCATTTCCATTAAATACGGGTGTATGTCAAATGGAATAGGATAGCGTTTACTGCTGTGTGAACGACTTATTCTTGGAATAATAATCGGAGAAGTATTTAAAATTAAAAATCGCCCTTCTTTTGTTATTCGATGAACTTCTTTGAAAACATCTGCAAGAAATTTGAGGTAATGTTTGTAGCTTGGATAGATTGAATAATCTCTGGCGTTATAGTATGGAGGTGATGTAAAAGTTAAATGAATACTTTCATCTTCTAATACTTTCATTACCTCTATATTGTCACCATTAACAACAATATTTTTTAAGTAATCATAACTCTCTGTATGAGGTTGAGAATTTTTGTCTTTTACTTCAGCAAAATATTCCTTGTAAATCACTGTTCTTACCATTTCGTTTTCATGATTTATAAGTGCTTTCAGTTGTTTATCAACGTCTGACTCACCTTTAAATACAAGTAATCCTCGAATTGCTTGACTAACAATTTTAGGATCTTTGTCATTAAGAATTTCAAAAAGAATTTTTTGTCCTTTTTTACTTCTCATTCTGCCTATAGAAGAAACAGCCTCTCGTCTAACAGTTGTGTCAGTGTCATTAAAGGCCGTTTCTTTCAGAGTTGTTAAATATTCTTCATTGTCAAGTTTGCCAAATGTTTTAACTGTCCAAAGTCGAACAGATGCATTTTTATGGGTTAATAATTCTGGAAGAAAACTACCATCAAAGCCTTTAGGTAATGGTCCTAGATTTTCAAGAATGAATGTCAAGGAACCGCTATCTTTGTAATCTTTTACAAGATGTCCAATAGCTCCGTTTCCGTTGCTTTTTAAGTCTTTGATATATTCTTTAGTCAGCATTTATTTTGGTTTTTAAATATTTCACTTTCCTCTCCGCTACTTTTAATGCCTGTATCCCAAGTTCTTCGTCCTGTATTTCGTACATTATTTTTTCGCTAAGAAAAAGTATTAAAAGTTCTTCGGAGTTGTGTTTATATATGTCAGCAAGTTTCAACACTACTTCTTTTGATAATTTGCGTTCACTGCGTTCCATTTTGCTTAAAATAGCTACATCAATGTCAAGTAAAGCAGCTACTTTACGCAAAGGTAATTCGTTTTGCTCTCTTAGTTGTCTTAACTTTTCGCCTAATGTTTTTGTTGACATATATATCGTTGACATTAAGTGTCAAAAATAATAAATATAAATTAACTCTCAACATTTTTTCAAAAAACTTTTCAACACCCAAATTGCGGGCGAGAAAATGTAAATATATGATAGGGTAGGTAAACCAGAGAAAATATTTTCTGTAATTTTTAAACAGTATAATTCAAATTATATTTTCATCAAATCCGGAATGGCATTTTCGTAAACTTTTTTTGCTTCAGCTACAGTACCAAAAGAAATATCATCAATCAGCATTTGTTTCCCTTTTACTACGCCTAATATGCAGAAATAAATTTTTCGTCCGGTCATGAATTTTAAAAAATCATCTTCATCATCAGCAGGTACGGTAACAACAACTCTTCCCTGCGCTTCGCCAAAAAGGAAGGCGTCCATACGTACCTCGGCATCTGAAGTTATATCAAAACCTAAGTCGCGATGCATAGCTGATTCGAAAAGCGAAACAAATAAACCGCCATCCGAAACATCGTGCGCTGAATTAATAAGTTTTTTCTTGATCAATCCAAGTATTGTTTGGTGTATGTTGTATTCTTCATCAAGATTAAAATATGGCGGAGGCGATAATTTTATTTTATGCCATGCATAAAGATATTCCGAACAGGATATATCATTCCTTGACTGACCAATTAGATAAATTTTATCATCTTTCTTTTTAAAATCCATTGTCATCTGGAATTGTTTGTCGGGCAAAATACCCAGCATTCCAATTACCGGAGTAGGGAAAACCGGTTCTACGTGATTTTCCATTGCGGTCTGGTTGTAAAAACTAACATTGCCGCCGGTTACAGGGGTTTTGAATTTTTTACATGCGGTACTCATTCCTTTTATTGCGCCTACAAACTGCCAGTAAACTTCGGGATGATAAGGGTTCCCGAAATTCAAACAATTAGTAATTGCCGAAGGTTCTCCGCCTGCGCAAACAATATTTCGCGCAGCTTCCGAAACAGCTATCTCGCATCCTATTTCAGGGTCGGCATATACGTAACGCGAATTGCAATCGGTGGTAAGAACAATCGCTTTATTTGTTCCTTTAATATTAACAATAGCAGCATCGGAAGGGACATTAGTACTCATATTTTTTGTTCCTACCATAGTGTCGTATTGTTCGGTAATCCATCTTTTTGAAGCAATTGACGGTTGTTTTAAAAGAAAATAAGCTATCTCTTTTAAATTATCCGGTTCTTTAATATCATCAATTTTAAACTTTTTTGTTTTTGCGAAATATGCAGGTTCTTTGTACTCCCGTATATATACAGGCGCTCCTCCGCCAAGCACAAGCGATTCGGCTGGAACATCAGCAACAGGTTCCCCGTGCCAATAATATTTTAATCTTTCGCCTTTTGTAACTTCACCTATCTGAACACAATTCAAATCCCATTTATCAAAAATCTTTTTTACTTCATCTTCCCTGCCTTTTTCAACTATAACCAACATGCGTTCCTGTGATTCGGAAAGAAGAATTTCCCATGGTTCCATGTCAACCTGCCGCAAAGGAACTTTGTCAAGCCAGATAATCATGCCATGTTTGCCTTTGGCTGACATTTCGGAGGTTGAACAAATTATTCCGGCTGCTCCCATATCCTGCATGCCAACAACAGCGCCGGTTTTAATAATTTCTAATGAAGCTTCAAGCAATAATTTTTCCTGAAACGGGTCGCCTACCTGTACAGAAGGAAGTTTTTCGGAAGTTGATTCTGAAATATCTTCGGAAGCAAAAGTAGCTCCATGAATTCCATCTTTACCCGTTGATGAACCTACAATAAATATAGGATTTCCGGCACCTTCGGAAATTGCCGAAACAACATTCCCCTGCTTTACAATTCCCACCGACATTGCATTTACCAATGGGTTTACATTGTAGCAATCGTCAAAATAAACTTCACCGCCAACAACAGGAACTCCGAAAGCATTGCCATAATCGCCAATCCCTTTCACAACTCCTTTCAGTAACCATTTAGTGCGTTCCTGCTCAATATTTCCAAACCTTAACGAGTTAAGTTGCGCTATTGGTCTTGCTCCCATAGTAAAAATATCGCGGTTGATGCCACCAACACCGGTAGCAGCGCCCTGATAAGGCTCTATTGCAGAAGGATGATTATGAGATTCTATTTTGAAAGCGCAACCAATTCCATCACCAATATCAACAAGCCCTGCGTTTTCCTCGCCCGCTTTTGCAAGCATGTGAGGACCGTCTTTTGGCAATGTTTTCAGCCAATGAACAGAGTTTTTATACGAACAATGTTCTGACCACATTACAGAATACAAACTTAATTCGGTAAAGTTCGGCGTACGACCTAATACCTCTTTTATTTTTTTAAATTCTTCGGGTAATAAACCTAGTTTCTTCACCATTTCGGGCGTTACAGCTTTTGACTTTTGTTTCATTGAAATGATCTTTTGTTATATTTACAGGTATAGAGTAATATGGTATAAAGGAATAAAGGGAATTAATATATACCTTATGCCTTTTAACTTATCCTTTTTTTCATTTTAGTATAATTAAGCAAATGTAAGCAACTAATATTATCATTGGTTTTTTTGATAAGCTCTATTCTTTGCAAAAAAGTTGTTGATTTTATTTATTTTCCATTTTTCTTATTGGAGTTTGCGAACAGATACTACTGTCGTGTCAAACCTAAAATATCATTTTGAGATTGTCTTCGATAAACTCAGACTGACACTACCCTAAAGTCAGTCTGAGTTTATCGAAGACAGAATCTATGCGTCATATTATTCTTGACATGACACTATTTATACAAAATCATTTTTTCAAGTTTTTCAATTCTTGCTTTCAAATCACTATTTTCAGCTTTCAGATCTTCTATAGCTTTGTTTTGTTTCTCGATCATTAACTGTTGTTCCTGCACAGCTTTTACAAGAGGGACGGTAAATTCGGCATAACGCAAACCATAAAAATCCTTATCATTTTTAGGTTTATCCACACCACTAAAATCGAAGCTGCAATCCTGTGCTGCTTTTTCAACTTCCTGTGCAATGAATCCGGTTTGCAACATATTGCCTTTTATTGCTTCTGCATCTTTTAACCGCAGGCTGTCGGGTGTGTGAAGCCATGCTGCTATGGCATCCATATCCAAATGGTAAGTTACGGGACGCAACTTAAGAATAAACTCAAGGCCTGGCACGGTTTCTTTTACATCTTTTTTTACATTTTTATCAGAAAGATTGCTCCAGTCTTGATAACCCCCTATGCTTGAAATAGTAGCGCCTCCTATTCTAACCTGGTCGCTTGCAGTTATTCCAGCATTAAAGCCCACAGCTGTGGAGTTGCTATAAGTTCCGGTAAGAAAAGCCTGAGAACCCAATGCCGTATTATAAATTCCGGTAGTATTACCGTTAAGGGCTCTGCTTCCGAAAGCGGTATTGTCGTTACCGGAGGTATTGGAATTAAGTGCCTGATAACCGGCGGCAGTATTGAAATAACCATTGGTGTTGGAATAAAGCGTTTGAAATCCATAAGTTGTATTGTGGTATCCTGTATTGTTGGAATAAAGAGCATCCGATCCTGTGGCGGTATTTTCATGACCGGTAGTGTTGGAATAAAGAGCATTTGACCCGTTAGCGGTATTGAAGTAACCGGTGGTGTTAAAATATAAGGCCTGTGAGCCTATAGCTGTATTCCCCGCCCCGTAATTTAAATTTCCAGAGGGTTGGTTAGTGTATAATGCCCTGTATCCCACGGCAACATTATCGGTATTCCATGGGGTGTAACCATTAGCATAACTTTGAGTATATAGGGCGTCATTACCTATTGCAACATTTTGCTGGGCGTAAGTATTTCCTTTCAATGCATTAGCTCCGTATGCTGTATTGTTGGAAGCGGTTATATTAGCATAAAGCGCATTATATCCGCAGGCAGTATTGCTGGCTCCGGTGGTGTTGGAATAAAGTGCATAATTTCCTATTGCATTATTTCTGATGCCATTAGTTGTTAAAGTTGGCTGGTTGTAATACAGCGCCTGGTAACCGATAGCAATATTACCGCTGCTCCACGCTGTACCGCTATAATCATAAGATTGGGTATATAAAGCATTGTTACCAATTGCTATATTATAACCAGCTGTAGTGTTGGAATAAAGCGCGTTCACACCATTGGCGGTATTATAACTTCCGTAGGTGTTGTCATGAAGTGCATCATTTCCGTTAGCGGTATTGTAGTTTCCGGTTGTGTTGGAATAAAGCGCATTAAACCCATTGGCAGTATTGTAATTTCCGGAAGTGTTTGTAAAAAGTGAATACGCTCCGTTAGCTATATTACGGTTGCCTGTAGTATTTGAATAAAGCGCCTGGTATCCGTTGGCTATATTGCCACTTCCTGTTGTGTTGCTCCAAAGCGATTTGGGACCCAGAGCAATATTAAGAGTTCCTGTATTAGCCGAAGCTGTGGTAGAACCCCTCAAAGCCTCAAAGCCAACAGCTACATTATAATTATTAAATGCAATGGCACTGCTGTTGGAATAATACATTGCATTAGCCCCTATGGCAGTGGCATAGGAACCGGCAACGTTAGAATAAAGCGCACTATTTCCATTGGCGGTATTGTTGTTTCCTGTGGTATTAGAATAAAGAGACTGATACCCAATACCTGAGTTATTAGCGGCAACATTACCATTCCCTGACTGGTAACCTATATAAACAGGTCCTGTAGGGCTTATTCTTCCAGCTTTCTGGTTATTTACTTTGAAATTAAGAGCTATATTGTCAGTTGTACCGATGAAATTCGTGCCGTCAACTGTTCCGGAATTTCCAAGCAATGCCCATGCATTTAATGCTCCGTTTGCACCTGTTGCGCCTGTGGCACCATTAGCTCCCGTAGCGCCTGTGGCTCCGGTAATGCCGGTAACGCCTGTATGACCGGTAGCGCCTGTGATTCCATTAGTTCCGGAAGGGCCTGTAGCCCCGGTAACACCATTCGTTCCATTAATTCCGGTAGCCCCGGTAACGCCTGTATGACCGGTAGCGCCGATTATTCCATTAGCTCCGGAAGGACCTGTTGCTCCGGTAACACCAGCAACACCATTGGTACCGGCAATTCCTGTGGGTCCTGTTGCTCCCGTAACGCCTTGTGATCCCACCGGTCCTGTGGGTCCATTAGCCCCTGTTGCTCCAGATACTCCTGTAGGGCCTATTAACCCTGTAACTCCATTTACACCGTTAGTACCATTAGCCCCCGTAAGACCAGTTGCGCCAGTCGGACCGGTAGCGCCAGCTATTCCAGGAGTACCGTTTAAATTTACTCCCCAGACTGAATAAGTACCACTTCCTGTTATTGTTGAGATATTAACCGCCATAGATCCGTTTATAGGATTATAACTGGTAACAGAACCTTCCATTTTATTAGAAGTATTATATGATATTACTATGCTTTGTCCGGCAGTATATGCCAGATTTAAACCAACTGTCAACGTTTGTGAACCGGTATTAATTGATAATGGTGTTAAAGAAGAAGTTGCATATTTATCACCGTTTGTACCAGATGTTCCTGTGGGTCCTGTTGCACCGGTAATTCCATTAGCTCCATTAGCTCCAGTGTGTCCTGTTGCACCCGTAACTCCATTTGTACCATTAATTCCATTAGCTCCCGTAGGGCCTGTTGCGCCTGTAACTCCCTGCGACCCCACCGGTCCTGTGGATCCGTTAGCCCCTGTTGCACCTACTTCTCCGGTAGGGCCAGGTACTGACGAAGCTGTTCCGGTTGCCCCGGTTGCTCCTTGCGGTCCGGCAGGTCCTGGTGCTCCATTCATATTTACAAACCATATACAATATGTTCCGCTTCCTATAAAACTGGTTACATTTACGCAAATTGCTCCCGTACCGTTATTATAAGATACAATATCTGCTATCATTGTATTACTAATGTCATGACTGATAATTATTGTTTGCCCAACACTATAGGCAAGCCCTTGTTCTATGGTAAAACAAATTGCACCTAATTGAATAGTAAAACAATCCGTGGAAGAGGTGCTATATCTATCACCAATAGGACCTGTTGCACCCGTAACGCCATTTGTACCATTAGCTCCCGTAGGGCCTGTTGCACCGGCAACACCATTGGCTCCATCAGTTCCTGTTGTACCGGTGGCTCCGGCAGAACCAGTTGGACCTGTCGCGCCGGTTATTCCAGATATAGTTGTATTGGCTGCATACATGGCATAAGGCACGGTTAACAGTTGTGAAGTTCCCATGTTGGCATATGCTGTTCCTCCTGCGGGATCCATTTCAATTTTCATCCAGTAATTGCCTGTACTCCAGTTAATACTATTGAAGTTGTCAGATGTTATTCCCTGTCCTATAGTTAAGGTAAATAATCCAAATTGGTTTGTAGTGGGAGTATGTGTTTCAGTATAAACAACTACTCCGCTTGTAGAATCTTTTGACAAAGTAATTCGAATACCTACTTCTTGGTTGATAAGCAGGTTTCCTGACGCATTACGCGCAATAGCTTGGTAATTGAATCCCTGGGGAATTTGTGCTTTTGCTACTCCGCTAAATATAAAAATCATTAGCAGTGCAATAAAGTACTTTGATGGATTTTTCATGGATTATTTTTTTGATTTTTCTCAAAATTAAAAAAATATTCTGATACTTCAATGTTTCAATAATTAATTCAAGTTGCTACTTATAATATTAACAATTGATTATTGATAAATATATTAAAAAGAGCAAAGTCTATCAACGGAAATTTCCGATAATGGTAGTTATAACCAAACCATACCAGAACCATGATAGACAAT
>CAINEZ010000203.1 GCA_903847905.1 uncultured Bacteroidota bacterium | reverse complement strand
CTTTCCCAGCTAACCCTCAACTCTTCTAGTCATTCCGAATGCCGCATGTGCGGTATGAGGAATCTATATCTTATTTTTGCGTAAAAATCAATTATATAATTTTAATTTACCGGTTTGGAATAATTTTTGTTTTTTTGTTATGCAAATAATAACGCAAAGTCATGAAAAAATCAGTTTTATTAATAATCGCAGCTTTAACAGCTTTATCCATTCAGTCGCAAACATTACGCACAGCAAGCAATACTGCATTTAAAAGGGGCGAATATTTAAGATATAAAGTTTACTACGATGCAATACTTACAGGTAAAGTTAACGCCGGCGAAGCTGAACTGGAAGTGAAAAATGAAACCAAAGTAATCGCTAACCGCAATACCTACCACGTTGTAGGACTTGGGTTAACCAAAGGAGCTTTCAACATATTTTTTAAAGTAGTTGACCGTTATGAAACTTATATTGATGAACAAGCTCTTGTTCCATGGTTATTTATTAGAAGGGTTAATGAGGGCGGTTATAAAATAAGCCAGGATGTTACATTTAACCAGTTTAAAAAAATAGCAACTTCAGTTAATAATAAAAACAACACAACTAAAAAAAATGTAGTCAACGAGAACATACAGGATATTATTTCGGCGCTGTATTATGCACGGACTCTTGATTTTTCAGGCGCAAAGATAGGGCAGGAATTTTTAATTCCATTTTTTCTTGACGATTCAATTTATACTTCTAAAATAATTTATCAGGGCAAGGAAAATATAAATATAGGAATAGGAAAGTTTAGTTGTTTAAAATTCAAACCAATGGTTGCGACAGGAAATGTGTTCAGCGACCCATATCCAATGACGCTTTGGGTAACAGATGATAAAAATCATATTCCTGTTTTTGCAGAATCTGCTATTCTGGTGGGTTCGGTGAAATTAGAAATAATAAAATATTCAGGGCTTGCAAATGCACTTACCTCAAAAATACAATAACGTTTATTAATATTTTTAACACTCTGACCCGGTAAAGCCGGGTTTTTTTATAGAATTTATTTTTATGATTTATGGAATTTTTATTTTTTTTCATCTTTATTTCAAACTCACTCAAATGTTTTTTATAATTTGCAACCTATAAAACTAAAATCTATGAAAACAAAACTTGTAATACTGGTCAGCGCCCTTACTATCTTTGTATTTGCGGGGAGTTATATTTCAAAACAGTTATCGGTAAAAGATAAAACTGCTTTAAAAACTTCTGCCCTTGCATTGAAAGATGGTTATGATAAAGCATGGAAAAAAGTTGATTCCCTCATCAGGAAAGGCTTAAGCAAATCTGCTCTCGATGAAGTTATAATAATTTATAAACAAGCCAAAGCAGAAAATAATGCTCCTCAGTTTGTAAAAGCTGTGATGTATAAAATGAAAATTGAAAACACTTTTCAGGAAGATTCTTATGAAAATAACATCAAAGATCTTAAAACAGAATTATCTGAAACAACATTTCCTATAAAACCGATTTTACATTCTGTACTCGCAGAAATGTATTGGCGCTATTATACCATGAACAGGTATAAATTGCTTAACCGTACCGAAACTATAAACTTCAAAGAAGATGATCTGAAAACCTGGGACATTAAAAAACTGTTGCGGGAAGTTATCGCGAATTATATTCTGTCGCTGAAAGATGCAGATAACCTGAAAAAGACAAAGCTTGATCTTTATGACAACATAATTATTAAAGATTCAACAACCCGTAATTTACGACCTACACTCTTTGATTTTCTGGCTCACCGTGCAATTGATTTTTTTATAAATGATGAATCGGAACTCACCAAACCTGTTTACAAATTTGAAATTAACAGCGAAGATTATCTTAAACCGTTTAATGAATTTGTCAAACTCAGCATCACATCAAAGGATTCCATGTCATTAAAATATTATGCGGCAATAATTTTTCAGGATATTTTAAAATTTCATTCGGCAGATGCTGACCCCTCAGCCCTGATTGATGCCGACTTAAAGAGATTGAAATTCGTTAGGTCAAACTCTACGCTCGAAATAAAAGACAGTCTTTATTTAAACGCACTGATAAATCTTGAATCAAAATTTTTAAAGTTCGCTTCTTCAACAGAAATAACTTATGCTATAGCAAATCAGTTGTTCACAACAGGTAACACGTATGATCCTTCAAAATCTGAAGATAATAAATGGCTGCTAAAAAAAGCTGTTGCAAAATGCGATGAAGCGATTAAGGCATTTCCCAAATCTTATGGAAGCATAAATTGCGAAAATTTAAAACGCCAAATTCTTCAGAAGTCGGTTACTATGACCTTTGAAGAAGGCAATGCTCCTGACAAGCCTTTCAGGTCGCTGATCGCCTATAAAAATGTTTCGGATATTTCGTTCCGTATTTTAAAAATTTCTTATGAAGAAAATAAAAAACTTACAGAAAAAAATTATGGTGAAGATTGGATAAAGCAATATCTGAAACAACCTGTCCTGAAAGAATGGTCTGTTACATTCCCTGATGATGGCGATTATCAGCAACATTCAGCCGAAATTAAAATTCCTGAACTTCCTTTCGGTTTTTATGTGATCCTTGCTTCAAACACAAAAGATTTTTCAATAAAAGAAAATTTTATCGCTTATTCCGATTTTTGGATTACAGACATAAGTTTTATGAACAGGACAAAAGAAAAAGGAGGATTGGATTTTTATGTATTGAACAGGGAAACCGGCGAGCCGATAAAGAATGTAAGTGCCCAGTCATATACAAGCAAATATAATAATTCCACAAGAGGATATGAGACTGTAAAATGGGAGAAATTTACCTCCGATGAAAACGGATATTTCGAAGTAGCCGAAGCAAATGATTATCAATATTTCTGGATAGACTTCACTAACGGTAACGACAGGTTCGTTACAAAAAACAGTTTTTATCAATACAATTATTCAAATTATGATTATTCAAATTCTCAAAAAACATTCTTTTTCACCGACAGGGCAATATATCGCCCGGGTCAAACCATTTATTTTAAAGGAATTCTTTTAAAAACGGATAAGTCAGGTAAGAAATACGAAATTATTCCTAATCAAAAAACGACAGTCACTTTATATGATGTGAATTATCAGAAAGTTTCCGACATAGAACTAACCACTAATGATTACGGTACTTTCACAGGCACATTCATCGCCCCTGCTGAAATTACCGGGCAAGTACATATTTCCAATGGAAGCGGAACACAATATTTCTTAGTAGAAGAATACAAGCGACCTAAGTTTGAAGTTAAGATCAATCCTATAAAAGGAAGTTATAAACTCAACGAAACCGTTACCGTTAAAGGCAATGCTGTTGCTTATGCAGGAAATGTAATAGACAATGCCGACGTAAAATATCGCGTGGTACGTACTGCTACTTTCCCCTATTGGTGGTACTACCGGAGAGGATATTACCCCAAATCGCCGCAAATGGAGATTACTAATGGCGTAACAACAACAGATGACAAGGGTGAATTTAATATTATATTCAAAGCGCTTCCTGATTTAAGCGTTTCAAAAAAATACACACCTACATTTAATTATACTGTTTATGCTGATGTTACCGATATTAACGGAGAGACACATTCTACTCAAAAAAATGTAAGTGTGGGATATAAATCGCTCAATATTTCTGTTGATATTACTTCGCAACTTGAAAAATCGAACAAAGGAGAATTCAATTTATATACTACAAATTTGAACGGAGAAAAAGATTCTTCCAAAGGAACAATTAAAATATACAAACTGAAACAGCCTGATAAAATTTTCAGGGAAAGAAAATGGGATAAACCCGATAAATACTTGATGACGAAAGATGAATATTACAAAAATTTTCCTTATGATCTGTACGATGATGAAAATAATATGTATAAATGGGAAAAGGACACAAAAGTTTTTGAAACCGCTTTTGAAACGCCAAAAGATTCATTGATAAAAATAAAAGATCTCAAAAACTGGAAAATAGGATCTTATGTCCTGGAAGCAAAAACAAAAGACAGGTATGGCGAAGATGTTGATTCATACTCTTACTTCACTGTTTATGGGGAAAAAGAAAAACAAACTCCCGATAACTCTATCAATTATTTTACAATGATAAAATATGAATGTGAGCCAGGCGATAGCGTTTCATTTATCTTGGGAACAAAAGATCTAAACACAAATTTTCTTTATGAAGTAGAATTTGATGGTAAAATTATTAGCAAAAAATGGTTTAATCTAAGCAATGAACAAAAAATAATTTATGTTCCGGTAAAAGAAGAATACCGCGGGGGCATTGCTGTTCATATATTCACGATAAAACATAACAGGTCTTTTATTGACAAGAAGATTATAACCGTTCCTTTCACAAACAAAGAACTCGACATAGAGTTTGAAACATTCAGAGATAAACTGCAACCAGGGCAAAAGGAAGAATGGAAAATAAAAATAAAAGGCAGGAACGGCGATAAGGTAGCAGCCGAAATGCTTGCTGCCATGTACGATGCGTCCCTTGATGCGTTCGCATCGAACAACTGGTATTTTAATATTTACAATTCATTGTATTCATCATTATCGTGGGATGATGATTATTGCTTCACTACAAACAATTCAAACTATTATTCATTTTACAAAGAGACTTATCCAAGTTTCAAATATCGGGATTATGACAAACTTAACTGGTTTGGATTTAATTATGGCGGTAATTACAGGGGTTATGGAGATTATGATATGATGAAAGATGGAAATGCAGCGCCAATGGCAGTTATGTCAAATGCTGTCGGCGGAAAAGAAGAATCTGAAAACCAAGGGGGAAATAGTAATTTACCTGCTTCAACATCAAAAGATAAAAAATACATAAGAGCTATTGCTTGTCCAAGTTTTGGTGGGGAAGATAATGGACAAACTAAAGAAAATGGTAATTCTAACGAAATGCAAAAAAAAGATATAACAGAGTTGTCAAAAGTTCAGGCTCGTTCTAATTTCAATGAAATGGCATTTTTCTTTCCACAATTGCAAACCAACGAAAACGGTGAAGTGATCATTTCTTTTACCATTCCCGAAGCGCTTACCAAATGGAAAATGATGGGACTTGCAACAACAAAAGATTTAAAGTTCGGGCAGATAGAAAAAGAATTGGTAACTCAGAAAGATTTAATGATAGTTCCCAATGCGCCGCGGTTCTTCAGGGAAAACGATAAAATATCTTTCTCTGCAAAAGTGTCAAATCTTACCGAAAAAGAAATGACAGGAAATGCTCAGTTGCTCCTGTTCGATGCTGCCACTATGAAACCTATTGATGAACTGTGTAATAATAAAAACGGATTAAAAACATTTACTTCATCCAAAGGACAAAGCGCTGCAATAACATGGGATATCGAAATACCTGAAGAAATAAGCGCGATAAAATATAAAGTAGTTGCAAAATCTGGAAATTTCAGCGATGGCGAAGAAATGATAATTCCTGTTTTGAACAACAGGATGTTGGTTACGGAAACACTGCCATTGCCGGTTCGCGGAAAAGAAACAAAAGATTTTACTTTCGCAAAACTTGTCAATTCCAAATCTTCAACAACCCTTAAAAATTACAAACTTACACTTGAATTTACTTCTAATCCCGCATGGTACGCCATTCAGGCGCTTCCATACATGATGGAATATCCGTATGAATGTGCTGAACAAATTTTCGACCGTTTTTATTCAAACAGCATTGCCACTCACATTGCTAATTCTCACCCTAAGATCAAAGCGGTATTTGACAGTTGGAAAACTTTAACACCAGATGCATTACTTTCTAATCTTGAAAAAAATGAAGATCTGAAATCATTACTTCTTGAAGAAACACCTTGGGTAATGCAGGCTCAGAATGAAACTGAAAGAAAACAGCGAATCGCTTTATTGTTTGATCTTAACAAAATGAGTTATGAACTCGGCAAAGCATTAATGAAACTTAAAAAAATGCAATTGTCGAATGGCGGATTCCCTTGGTTTGGCGGTTCGGAAGACGACAGATATATTACTCAATATATTATTACCGGTTTCGGACATCTTGATAAATTAGGAGTGAAGAATATTCGTGAAGATGCTAAATGCTGGACAATGGTAGAAAATGGCATAAAATATCTCGACGACAGAATGCGCGAAGATTATGAATGGATAAAAAAATATTATACGAAAGAAGAACTGGCAAAAAATCATATCAGCGGATTATATATACAGTATCTGTATGCGCGCAGTTATTTTCTTAAAGATTTTAGTATTGAAAATAAAAACAAAGACGCTTATGATTATTTTGTCGGGCAGGCAAAAAAATTCTGGCTCGACAATAACCGTTATTTACAGGGAATGATAGCGCTTGCACTGAACAGGGGTGGAGATAAAACTACACCTATGGATATTATTAAATCACTGAAAGAAAATTCTCTTACCAGCGATGAAATGGGAATGTACTGGAAATATATGTCGGACGGTTACTATTGGTATCAGGCGCCCATTGAAACTCAGTCTTTACTGATTGAGGCTTTTGACGAAGTTGCAAATGATTCTGTTTCCGTTGATAATTTAAAAATATGGCTGCTTAAACAAAAACAAACACAGGACTGGAAAACAACGAAGGCAACGGCAGAAGCATGTTATGCTTTATTGCTCAGGGGAACAAACTGGCTTGCATCAGAACAGTTGGTGCAGATAACTATGGGCGATCAGGTAATTGATCCGAAAAAGATGGATAATGTAAAAGTGGAAGCGGGAACAGGATATTTCAAGACTTCATGGAATGGCAGTGATATCAAGCCCGAAATGGGAAAAGTACAAGTTACAAAAACAGATGCAGGCGTTTCGTGGGGAGCTTTGTACTGGCAATATTTTGAACAACTTGATAAAATTACTCCTGCGGAAACACCTTTAAAACTTGAAAAGAAATTATTTTTAACAAAAACTTCCGATACAGGCCCTGTAATTGAGCCTGTAACCGAAACAACAAAATTGAAAGTTGGCGATAAACTAAAAGTTAGAATTGAATTAAGAGTTGACAGGGACATGGAATACGTTCACATGAAAGACATGCGCGCTTCAGGCTTTGAACCTGTAAATGTAATTTCGCAGTATAAGTATCAGGACGGTCTGGGTTATTATGAAAGCACACGCGATGCTTCCACAAATTTCTTTATTTCTTATTTACCCAAAGGAACTTATGTTTTCGAATATCCTTTGTATATTACTCATGACGGAGATTTTTCAAATGGCATCACAACTATTCAGTGTATGTATGCACCTGAATTCAGTGCACATTCAGAAGGTATCAGGGTAAAAGTGGGAGAATAGATCTTTATACTTGAAAATTGAACATTGAGAGTTGAATATTGAAAATTCTCAACACTCAAATATACAACACTCAATTCTCAATGGAAATTCCAAACCAGCCTACCGGTCAGGCAGGTTTGCGCCTTTGCGTGAAACAAAAAATTACCGAAGTATTAATTAATTGAAAGTTTAATTTTATATATTTGAAGATTAAAAAATAAATTTCACATTAAAAAAACTTATAAATACCATAAAATGCTGAACGATGATAATAAATTACTTTTAATTCGGGAAGTAATTCTAAAGTATTTACCCGCTTCAAGAATTATCCTTTTCGGTTCGCGTGCCAGAGATAAATATGACGCAAGGAGCGATTATGATGTGATGGCCGTAGCACACGAAAATATAAGTGAATTGGAAAAGAAAGCATTAAAACCAAAAATAAGGCGGGATTTGGCAGAAATGCTTATACCGGTTGACATTATTTTAACTACAGAAAATGAAATAAAACAAAAAGCCGTTTTAACCAACCACATTATTAATATAGCATTAGCGACAGGAGTATCGATATGACCGATGAAAAATTGAGATATGTAAGGCAATGGCTTGAAAAAGCAGAAGAAGACCTGAAAGGGTACAAAATATTTATGAACGATGAAGACCCTCTTTATTCGCTTGCCGGATTTCATTTGCAGCAAGCAGCAGAAAAATTTCTTAAAGCTTTTCTTGAATATAATGCCATAATCTTTCCTAAAACGCA
The DNA here is from genome assembly GCA_903847905.1 of uncultured Bacteroidota bacterium. GTDB lineage: Bacteria > Bacteroidota > Bacteroidia > Bacteroidales > CG2-30-32-10 > CAINEZ01. Next base: position 516 of record CAINEZ010000203.1, on the reverse strand, counting down.
CGATGTTGAATTATTATTAAAGCAATGTGCACTTGTAGAATCATCGTTTGCCGACATAAAGTTTGACAACATAAGCGACTTTGCCGTTGATCTGCGCTACCCTGGCGACATGCAACCACCCTCAAAAAATGAATTGGAACAAGCTTATGAATCTGTTCAGGAAATAAAACAATTGGTTCTTTCATTCCTAAAATTTTAAATTAAACTTAAATCGGCGATAAACTAAACTTATGTTTTCGAATATCCTTTGTATATAACTCATAACGGATATTTTTCAAATGGCGTCACAACTATTCAGTGTATGTATGCACCTGAATTCAGTGCACATTCAGAGGGTTTAAGGGTAAAAGTAGGGGGAATAGGTTTTTGTTTTATATAAAGTCTAATAATTAATTTCACATACTCTTTTTAATTCTTCATTTGGTTTTTGAAAATGAGAAAACATTTTCCAGAATTCTATTTTCCTTTCATCAAGTGTCATTAAGTATCTGTTGTTTGTAATCTTTTTTCTCATAT
>CAINEZ010000202.1 GCA_903847905.1 uncultured Bacteroidota bacterium | reverse complement strand
GAGCTTGTCGAAACAAAGCAAAGATGTTTAGATTCAGTGATACTAAGCGAATGAGCTTATAATATTTCGGCACTTCAACAGGCTCAGTGTCCTCAATTTCAATATGCAAACTCATTCAGCAGAAGTATATTTCCCAAAATTTCTGCAAATATAAGATAAATAAAATTTGACGTTGATAAAATTTCTTAAATAATAAATTGTTCAATAAACCATTTTTTTAACTTTACACCTCTTTATTGTAATGATGAAACGATCTATCCTGATATTTACATACATGTTTTTCCTGACTCTTTTCTCAAACGCCCAGCAACTAGACAAATTCACTATAAACGGATATGTAAAAGACGCATCCACCGGCGAATATTTGATGGGTGCAAATGTTTATGTAAAAGAAACGATGAAGGGCGTGCAGACCAACCAATACGGATATTTCGCCCTGCCAATTGCAAAAGGTTTATATACCTTAATTATATCTTATTTGGGTTATATAGAGTATTCTGAAAAAATTAACATGAACCAGAATATTAAAATTAACATCACTCTTCAGAAAAAAATTATTACCACTAGAGAACTATTAGTTATAGGCGAAAAAGAAGATAAGAACACTACCAGTACCAATATGGGCAAAGTGCAATTAGAAGTGGAAAAGATAAAAACTCTGCCTGCTTTTATGGGAGAGGTGGACATATTGAAGACCATTCAGCTTACACCAGGTGTGCAAAATGCAGGTGAAGGAAACAGCAGCTTTTATGTACGTGGAGGGGGACCTGATCAAAACCTTATTCTGCTTGACGAAGCGGTAGTATATAATGCATCACATCTCTTTGGATTTTTCTCGGTTTTTAATGCAGATGCTGTTAAAAATATCGAACTTACAAAAGCAGGAATGCCGGCAAATTTTGGAGGAAGGCTTGCATCAGTTCTCGACATTACTATGAAAGAAGGAAATAATAAAAAATACCAAGTAGATGGAGGAATAGGAGTAATATCATCGCGACTTACAGTGCAGGGACCGATAAAGAAAGATACAAGTTCGTTCATCGTTTCGGCAAGAAGAACATATATTGACCTTCTGGTAAAACCCTTTGTAAAAAAAACATCTCCTTTTAAAGGCACAGGATATTATTTTTATGACCTTAATACAAAGGTGAATTACCGCCTTTCCGATAAAGACAGAATTTTTCTCAGCGGATATTTAGGCAGAGATATTTTTTCAATGAATAATACAGATATGAGTTTTAGAAATTCCATTTCATGGGGAAATGCCACTTCGTCATTCAGGTGGAATCATGTATTCGGACCTAAATTATTTTTAAACACCTCCTTAATTTTCAGTGATTATAAATTTGAAATGGGAATGACACAAAGCGAGTACGATATAAAACTCTATTCTGGTATTACCGATTACAACGCGAAGTTTGATTTCAGCCTGTTTCCTAATATAAAACATAATGTTAAATTCGGAGGCACTTATACCTATCATATTTTTACGCCGAATAATGCAACGGCAAAATCTAGTGGCATT
>CAINEZ010000201.1 GCA_903847905.1 uncultured Bacteroidota bacterium | reverse complement strand
TTTTATAAAATTTTTTAAGCTGTCAACACTATTTGACTCATCAAGTTTTTCTTCCCAGACACCTTCAGGGATGGCTGTTTCAGGACCAACAAGTAAATCTGTTTTGTCATCAGTTTTTAACCTTGCGAGTTTCAGTAGCTTTGCTAACTGCTGTTCTGACGACATTCCGCCAAACTTTTCATTATATGGATCAATATTTGGCTGGACAATTACAACGTTCACCGGCTTACCTTTGTCTTCATAAGAGTAATAAATAATAACAGAAATTATAATGGGAATAAGTATCAGATCGCCACAGGCAGCAGCCCAAAGCAATCGGTACTTAAATGTTTTCTCTTTACGGATGAACATTTTAATTGCCCGGAAAATCATGTAATTAGTAAGAAGTATCCAGAAGGTTCCGCCGAAGCAACCCGTATATTCATACCATTGAATCCATGCAGGATGATTTGCAAAACCGTTGCCAAGATTCATCCACGACCATGTTAAATCCCAGTCCAGATGCAGGTATTCGAAAGTTATCCAGTAAATGATAAAAGTGATGTATGCTGAATTATGTTTTAAAACAGTACGTGTATAATGAAAAAGAGACAATGTAAAAGCCATGAATAAAGCATTAAAAAATATAACTAATACAACCCCCACAGAAGTAGAATAATATATCCAGTATGTTGTTAAAGCATTCCAGGTAATCATAGAAATAAGAGCATACAAGAAAAAACCAAATCTGTTGAATAGATCTTTATTATTGAAAATATAATCTTCAATAAAAAGAATTGGAATAAATCCAAAAAAAAGCAAAAGCGGAAATCCATCAGAAGGCCAGCCCAAGGCGAGCAACAAGCCGCTAATAAATGACAGCAAATAGAGGTATCTTTTTTTGATAATTGTATTCATTTATTTTTCGGGATTTTTAAAAAATTTTATATAAACTGGCCATGATCTGATTTCTTTTACCAGTATCCAGTTGTTATTTAATGTGTTTATTTCATCAGGCGTAAAAGTATTGGAAATATTTGATTGAACTATATAAGTGAGTTTATTAACAGGCATTGTATCTAAAGAAGTAAAAACTGAATGATTGTTGTTAAGGTAGCAATCATAATTATCAAAATCCATTGGAAATTTAGCCCCTATTAAAGAAGGGGAAATATCTGATTTTTTTATAAACTTGTCAAATTCATTTTTTATTTTGAAATACGGAAGAACTTTTAAGGATGAGTCCCATCCGTTACCAAACCGTTCAGGGTAGAGCAAAAAATTTCCGGATAGCAGGCTGATTATTGTTAAAGTAAATAATGCAAAACGAATCGATTTTTTTTTAAGCGTACTTACGAAGTAAACAAATGCCAAAACACCTATTACATAAATTACCATAAAATGACGGTGCGAAACAGGATATGAAAATGGCAGAAAAAAAATGATATAGGGAATAACCGAAAATATTATGATAAAAAATAAAATCACACCTTTTTTATCTTTTGTTTTTTTGTTAAATAAAAAAATAAGAAAAATGAAAAGAAAAAGTAATATCCTTCCAAAGTCCGCGATTTTCCATGATATATATATAATATTCCTTAACATTCTTTCAAATCCGTTAACATGATGATACTTTTCTCTGCTACCAGAAATGGCAAACCAGCCTGTTAGTTTATAATGATAGATCAACCAAAATATTAAAAATAATATTGATGGAAAATATGCAATAGTGCTGTAAGCAAGCTTTTTTATGTTTTTATATTTAGGATAGTTTATATACCAGTCTATCATAAATAAAGTGACTACCAGGGAAAATCCGCGTAGATTAAGGAGGGGCATAAATATTACGGACAATGCAATAAGAAATCGTTTATTTTCAAATATACTATTCAGCCCGAGTAAAAAAAGAAAACAATACACAAGGTCGTAACCTGCTATAACAGTTTGGGTAGCGATAGTAGGTTCTATAAGTAAAATAAAAAATAAAATAAAAAAATATTTTTTATCAATGAACCGTTTTGCCAGTTTGTTTAATTGGTAAACCATGCCGATTACAAAAGGAAGGATTGCCAGATGACTTACAAATAATGATTTTCCAAATAATGCCCATGCTACTGCAATATAAATGCTGTATAAAGGCGTTGCACCGTTATCTGTTTCAGGAAAAATAAATGCAGTAAAATGATTATCATAAATTAAATTACTTATCCGTGTAATATAACTCATATCCCAAAACATAGGAATATCACAGGATAATATAATGATCAATATATATATAAATGAAAATACCAGTAATGCTACCGGTATTTTCAATTTCCTTTTTAAATAATTAATCATAATGTATTAGTCGAAAAATCTCATGTTATGTATTATCTCATCAGAAACATTTTTCCAAACTCTTCTTTAAAATATTTATCAGCAGAGGTAGCATTTTTTTCAATCGTTTTCCCATTAATATTGGTAATCACACGATACAGATAAACTCCGTTTGCAAGTTGATCTCCATAATCATCTTTTCCATCCCATGCATACTGAGTAATATTCCTGCCAATATGAATATTGCCAAGGTCTTCCATGCCTATTTCTCTCACAGCTTTTCCGGTAATTGTCATAATCTGGATTTTAAAATATGTCGGGATTTCAGAACCGGTAAGAGTAAATACAAATCGTGTAGAAGTGGAGAATGGATTCGGCCAGTTCATTACTTCAGTAATAGTTGATTTGTTTATAACTTCGAAATTTATTTCATAATCAAAGTCTCCAGATTTATTATTTGATTTATCTTTAGCCTGAACAATTAACTTGTAAGTGCCGTCGATCGGGAATCCTGCAAGATATTCTATCCTGCATTTATTATCATTTGATGACGTTGCCGGATAAAATTTCATATTTTCTATTCCGGTAGATGCCTGAGTAAAAAAGATCCTGTTGGCTGTTGATGCATCCGGATTCTGGATAAATATTTTAAACAAAGAAGTATCTCCGATATTATTCATCAGCAGAAATTTATTTTCATCTTTTAGCCGTACTTCGATCAACGGTTTTGCGGAAACAATATCTCCGTCCAATATATGTATTCCATCAAATGTTACATCCAGCAAAGGATTTGTACGATCTGCGTCCACACAAAAACTAACTTCACCTATATTATTAAAATGATATTGTTCCAATTGATCGTTATTGGGGTTTGCTTCAATCCATATGCTGTTAAGTCCCTGCAGCCCATTAGTAGAGAATGCAACAGTATCAATTAAAATATCTCCTGCGGGATGAGGCCTGTATCTGTGGTAATAAACAGGATGTACAATTCTGTTAGCATCAATTATCCAATAATGTACAAGCAGGCTGTCCATATTGTATTCGCTGATATTATGAATGGCTGTTGAAAATCGCACACTATCAGCTTCCATTAAAGTGTCTTTATAAAAACTAAAATTTATTGACGGATCAATCGTTGTTTCCGGAACTTCCTGGTACATTACCTGCCACCTTATCATTTGCGAGGGGGTTTTAAAAGTATCGTCCTTCATCACAGCGACAAGTTTCAAATAAGGATAAACAGAGTTGTCAATTCTGTTCCGCAAACTAATATCCATGGAATCATGAACGGGGGGAAGGTTGTGAATTAAAGTATCAATAGTTCCATCCATCTTTATGCCCAGAACATTGAGTTTAACTATGTCTGTCATATGCGGATCTATTGATTTTACCCTCCAGTGTAATGAATCCCACTTTGCTGCAGGTCCAATGGTTACAGACTTTATGTCGCCATCTTTCCAGCGCGTATTGATATCGCGGGTTAACCTGTTAAGATTTCCGTTAGTAAATCTAAGTTCCGGAACCCCGCCCGGAGTAACTCCTTTTTGTCCGATAATAATATACGGTAAATTATCCTGTAACCTGTTTGAGTCAGAGATACTACTGCCAATGGATCTGAAAGCATTTATCAATGAATCGTTCCATTGCGAACCATGATTGCTTTGATGAGTCATCACAAGAACATAATCGTTTTGAGGAATATTATTCAGGAAATTTTTAACTAAAGTACGGTCATGATCAGAAGAAAAATAAAAATCGAAAGCCGGATCATAGGTATATAGCGGACAATGAAATTCGCCATAAGAACCAAAATGTTGTGATCCTGTAGGTGCTACCGACCATGGTTCAGCTGAAATAGAATCAAATACGGCAATTTTTACAGCTCCTGAACTGCTATACCATCCAGGGCAAAACCAATATGACTTCAACGCCCCGTTTACTTTATAATATTCTTCCGTCCAGTTATAAAAATTATCATTTGTATAATAACCTGTTTGAGCTTCTATGTTAACAATGCTGTTGATAAAATCAAATTTTCTTGCAGGCTTATTATAATTTACATACCTGTAAGTATCTTTATTGAACTGGAAGAAATGAGACTGTCCCCAGCCTCTCTTTCCTGTAATATATTGGAAGGAACTTTCTTTCCAGCGATAACCACCACCGGTAGTATCGGTTGACGCAACCCGCCAGAAATAAACAATGCTGTCTTTTGTTATCGGAAGCAAAGGCGTCCATGATACAACACCTCCGGAATGATTAATTATCTGGGAAACATAGCCGGGACTGTTGCTGTTAAATGAATCCGAAGTGTCGGCCTCAAAAATATAATCCCTTGCCGACGCAAAAGGATTTCCTGTTGATGCTTTAAGAGTAACATTGATTGAGGGGACTATCGCATATTCATAAGGGTAAACAGGTGTTATATCATTAGAGGTAATAAGTAATGTAACAGTTGTAGAATTATTAGTTTCGGATATTTCATCAATATGGTTGAAACAATCAAGGTTTACGGTAAATGAATTTAAACCTATACCAGTTGCAAGGTTAACAGGTATTTTAAAGCTAATGGTGTCTTTATACAAAGTAGCTTTAACCCGTTTAACAGTATCCGCAATAATTCCATTGGGAAATTTTCTGCTTACATTAACGAAAAAAGTATCAATAACAGCCTTGCCAATATTTGTACTGATTATATTAACAGTAAAAGAGTCTGTTTGCGCAGTAACATTTGCCGGAGTAAAATAAACATCAGGCGGTGTAACTTTGTAATCGGGTTTATCAAAGCTGTTTATTATAATCGCCGGATCCCCGTGAAGAGTCATTTCGAGGACAGTGGTTCTATTGTAAAAATCATTAGGATTGGTGCTAATAACATTATCTATGGTATTCTGAATACATTTTCCAACAGACTGCTTGTAATTTATCACTCCAATATTATTATTAAAATTGTTGGCATATTTGTCAAGGTGGTACATTTCGCCTTTCCCAACAGAAGCCAGGTATCCGATAACTCCCTTATCTTGTATCAGTACAAATTCTTCGCTTGAACTGGGAACTGATTGGTAAAGGTCGCCGGCAAGGCACGAAAGCGCAAGAAGGAAAGGGTATTTACCAAAATTATCATACGCTGAAGGATAGTCAATACTCATATCAAAACCAATACCTGCGCCATGTCCAAAAAACGTCATCAGGGAAACGCCATTATTGATTATGCTTTTCAGCGAATCCGATTGATTTTGTTCAATAGGATCGGTAGAACTTTTCAGGAATGTTCTGACATACCCGCCGAAATAAGGACCTGAAAGAATTTGTTTATAACCATTCAGAAATGCAGCTAAAGTATTTTGCTGAGATATATCAGCGCCGCCGCCGAAATGCAACACATTTTTCATCCATTCCTGCGGTGGTCCTGCCTGTGTGGCTTCATAATCCATTACTTTGTTAAGATATAATTCAACATGAGCCGGACTACTTGCTGCCAATCTGCCTGTAGGAATATATTGTTTTAAATTTGCATCGAACTTCGTATAAAGAATATCAGAAGGAGGTGTTCCAAAACCGGGAATCAGTGTAATGGAATAAACATACGGGTTTTTACGATAACTTAGCGAGTAATCATCGTACTCTGCAGCATATCCTTTTCCTATAAGGAAAAGATCTTTTGGGGGCGAATTAAAGTTATTATAAGCAAAACGGGCGAAATTTTTAATCGCAAGTGGGTTTTTCCTTATGCCATAGCAAAACTGGTCATAAAGGTCGTCAACATCTGCAAGTAAAGGATGAAAATTTCCACCGTTTACTGTTGCTCTGTATTGCCTGTATTCTTCAGCTTTATCCAATAATAATTTATGAGAAACTATAATATAATCTGACGCAAGAATTGAAGGAGTGGTAAAATCTCTGAACTTAGCATAATTACCGGCATCATAAGAAACAGGAGTTACAGAAGTTACATGATTTATTTTCCCTTCTGATGTTAAATAACATTTTTTTTCATTGCTACTGTTGGGAATTAATACCTGGTAGTTACTTCCACTCTTCGCAACTTTTATCCGCTTATGATTTGTGAGATCATAAAACCTCACCGAATCGCCAGATGTTACATTAAAATTGCTAAGATTAAAATATGTCTTGGTTTGTCCGGTTGCATCTGGAACATATAATATATAAGTGTTTTCATCTTCCATATTTAAAGTATGCGGGTATTTAACATTAATATACGCAATGGTGTTGTAATCAGCATTACTGCCCAGATCATTGATGGAAGTAAAATTAAAAGAAGTGCTTGTCCCGAGTGATGAAGCAGGAATAGTATCAAAATAATGTTTTGAATAATACCCGTCAAGTGTTTCGTCTATTGTAACGCCTGCATAAATAATTTTGACATGATGGTTGGGGTGTGCGGATGCATAATTTGATGCGCCGATCAGCATAAAATCAATTATTGCATTACCCGAAGAAAATGCATTATTCGTATTAATTGATTTACTTGTAGCGCCGCCTAAAGAAAATCCGCCGTCAAACCATCCTTCAGAGTTCACGTATTCTGACTCGGTAATGCCATTGCCATCTGTATCTGTCTTCCCGTAAAAGTAATTTCCGGTATAATCATCTCTTGAAACTTTGTTAAAATAAGTCGCGACATTATACGAGGAAAAATTAATATCATTTTCCAAAATCATGCGATGGCTGCTTAAAGAAATCGGATTGATTGTAAGGTAATAAGTAGCTGTATCGTTAAACATACTGTAGTTCGGATTGGGTTGATCGGCGGGATTGTTGTAAAGATTTACATCGTACCATCCGTCATTATGCATTCCGTAAAACTCAATATAGTCACCTGCATTAAATTTTCCATCGCTTTCACCCTTCACATAAATATATTGTTCTTGTCCTCTTCCGAAAAGCTGTAAATTTTTCGGGTTCAGCAAAGCCATATTGATACCGGCATTAGCTAATGCTGTGGAATCAATGCGATAGATTCCATCCTGGACAACAAATATCCGGAAATATTGTTGACTATAGTTTATCCATTCGTTCCCGTATTGTTGCGGAAAAGCATGGGAAAAAAGGAATAATAAAAAGAAAGTGTATAAATATTTCTTCATAAGCAGAGCTTAGTCAATGTATGTGTATTGATATAAAAGTTGTTTGTTGTTTGTTGTCCACTAATTTCACGAATTTTCACAAAAAATATTAATTGTTTATTCATAGATATTTTCGTTGATATTGGTCGATATTAGTTGATATTACTTTTTTATTTTCGCCTTTTTTTCATTGTCATTTATTTTAATTGAAAATTGATTGTTGTTTATTTTTTTTGTTCTTGGGACTTGGGGCTTTGACCTTTTGCCTTATGCCTTTTCACTTGTGCCTTTTTTTCATTGTTATTCACTTCGTGTCATTTATAGTCATTAGTTCATTTGTTGTTATTGTTTGTTGTTATTGTTTGTCGTTTGTTGCCTGCCAGCCGTCAGCCTGAAAAATGTCAGGCTGAGTTTATCGAAGCCTTATCGAAGGCGAGGCAGGTTTGTTGTTTGTTGTTGCAGGCTGCGGATTGAAGACTGCGGGCTGCACTTTTTCTTACTTAACTAATTAGCGTTTTTCTCTTTTTTATTAATGTTAAATTTAAGAGAGAAAATATTTGAATATAATGCAATGGAATTATCACCAACGTCAGTGAGGGCATAATCAATTGAAATGGAATCTTTAATTTTTATACCAACGCCCATGTTAAGCTGGAATGTTTTTATTTTTTTACCGCTTATATCAATTTCGTTCTGAATATTTCCGAGTCCGCCTCTAAGAAAAAGAAAATTTTTATAGGATAATTCAACGCCAAGGTGCGGGTCAATACTTATAGGATCGCTTTTGATAAGCACATTTCTCATCCTGTCGAATGTTATATCAAAATCAATATCCGGAAGAGCGGAAAATTTTTCAGAAATTTTTATTTTACGTGCCGAAGAAAGAATTAATTTAGGAAGAGTAATTTCAAGAGAATTTTTCGGGATTTCATTTCCGGTAATTGTAAATACTTCTTTCATCCTGTCGGAAAGATCGAAGCTCCAAGCATTAAAAGTTGATGTAACGTCTCTTGCCATGGCGCCAAAAATCCAGTTTTCGAATTCGTATTGTGCGCCAACATCAAGACCGAATCCCCATGCATGGGCAAAGTCACCAACTATTCTGTGAATGATCTTGGCATTAGCGCCAACTCTCAGATTTTGTTTGATTGCCCTGGTATAAGAAAAAAGGAAACCATAATCTGCCGCCGAAAAAGTTGTAATACGATCGTAATCTATATTTCCCTCTGCATCTATAAGCTCGGTCGTATTCGGAATATCGTCAACGCCAAAACGGATAAATGAAAATCCCGCAACGCTTGACTCATCAATTCTTGCAGCAATGGCTCCATAATCATATTTTGCAATTCCGGCAAAATATTCAGAATGCATAAGCCCAACCTGGATATTCGATTTAATATGATTCAATCCGGCAGGGTTCCAGTACCCTGCAGTAACATCATCAACTATTGCGATATTTGAATTCGACATGCCCAAAGCCCTTGCCCCAACACCAATAGCAAGGAATTCATTGCTGTATTTTGGCGCCTGCGCAAAAAGGCAGGTTGTAAACAATATCAGGCAACAGTTTGTATAAATCTTTTTAATCATAATTTTTCATAATTTTCAATCATAATAAATGGTCGAAATTTAACGTAAAAATAAAGCAAATAGTATATTTTTTATAAATTAACTTGTAAAGATAAACCAATTTTTTATAAGAAAAAACGCTTTTTTCTTTATTAGCTAATTATGCCGGGTAAATAACAGAAATAGTGTTTGCGCGCAAACAGTAAACTGCCTTGACAATAAGCAGGAAAAAATTTAGGAGTTTACTTTATAGCCGGACTTTAAAAAGTTCTGTTAATAAAATGATTTAATGGTGTCATGGCTTTAAAAACCTCCAGTATTGTCTTTCTGAAATTTGGCGAAAAAAGTTTTTTCTCTTCAAAAGGAAAGATCATAGTATAGCTCTTATACTTCAGCATTTCTGCGCCAATAAAATCTTTTGGAAATTCTTTTGGGATCCTGGTCATTTTTATTTCATCCAGTTCATGAAAATATTTTTTAAAATTTTTGTCAGACAGGATTCCTGAAAACTCTTTGTAATTATAATAAATTTCCTGCCTGATCAATTTTAATTTATCGGCAGGAGGCATATAAATTCCTCCTCCCAGGAAACAATTATTTTTTTCAATATGCAGGTAATACCCTGCATGACCGCTATTCTTGCCGCCTTTTGCCATGAATACGCCCAAATTTGTTTTGTAAAGCGGTTTGTTTTTTGAAAAACGTATATCATTGTAAATCCTGAATAGGCAGTCTTTTGCTGAAAGATTTTTTATGTTTATGTCTTTATCAAAAGTAGCAATTTCAGGAATCATGGTATTAATGAAAATCTCAAATTCTTTTTTTACCTCATCGTAACGGCTTTTATTTGCCTGAAACCATTCACGATTATTGTTTTTTGAAATGTCTTCCAGAAAAGAAAAAGTTTTTTTAGCGTCCATATTTTAGTATTTTTAACCTAAAAAAATAAAATTATACATTCAGTATTCGGTATTCAGTAATCGGTAGGTCAAACTGATTACCAATTACTGATTACCGGTTACCTATTTATTTCATTCTCTTCTTCACTTTTTCCCATGTTTTAGTAATTAAAAAACTTTCTTCCATGTATCCTATCATCTTTTCGAATTTTTTCATGGGTACGGCAAAACTTAATATATCTATGGGGACACATGGTCTGGCCGAGGGATCAAACAAACCAATTACAGCGCGTGGATTATCTTTTTCTATTTCAAGGTAAGGAAAATGAATAATAGAGCCGCAACCTGCACCGAATGGCGCAATCACTCCATCGTTTGGTCCTACAGTATCAAAATTAGCTAATGTAAACAAACCTGAAAGCACTTCTCCTTTGGCAAAAAATATTACTACATCGGGATTGTCGCTATCTTCAAGCATATCCCATCGTTTGAAAACAATATTTTTACCATTTACTGGAAGCGTTTGCTGTTGTTTCTGCATTTCCAAAACAAGCTCAGGGTTTTGTTTATAACGTTCTCCTTCCATTTTTCCCGGTATTCCGCAGGAAAGAAAATATTCAAAATCGGGATTCACTTTATTCGTATAACCAAGATACCGCTTTGCTCCGGCACATTTTATTTCATTAAAAGTGTAATACATCGCTTCTCCATTAAACACTTTTTTCAGTTCACATATCAGGCAACCCCAGCCTTTAATTTGTTCTGCCTTTTTTGCATTTCCATTACCCTCGCTATAGTAAAAAGTAATAGGTAATTCGGTCGTATTAAAATATTTTCTCCAAAGTGAAATAAATTTTTCTTTTAATTCCTTTTTCATATTGTTGTTTTTCGAGTTTCAAATTTATTAATAAATTAAAAACAGGTTGTATTAAAATTTTATTTTTACTTGTAACTTTATTCAACAATAAAGATATTAAGCCTGTTAAAACGGGTCATTTGAAAGTAATGATTTATTTCGTTAAACGATTTTATGTCTTTTTCATATCTTTGTTTAAAATATAAGGATAAACTTTTTTTATCAAAAGTCCAATGTATATTACCTGTAAGAGCTTGCCAAAAAAATTAAAAACAAACAGTAATTATGAAACTTGTTTTTGCCACAAATAATCAGCATAAGTTAAGTGAAATTAAAAACCTTGCAGGTAATGATTTTGAAATAATAAACCTTTCTGAAATCGGCTGTACAGATGATATTCCCGAAGCTGGCGCTACTATTGAAACTAATGCTTCACAAAAATCATTTTTTATTTATAATAAATATGGCGTTGACTGTTTTGCAGATGATACAGGGTTAGAAATTGAGTCCCTTTATGGGGCGCCGGGAGTGTATTCTGCAAGATATGCAGGCGAAAGCTGTAATTCTGAAGATAATATTGATAGAGCGCTGAAAGAATTGAATGGCGTTACAAACCGAAAAGCCTGCTTCAGAACAGTGATCTCCCTTGTAATTGGCGGAAAAGAAAAAAAGTTTGAGGGCAGGGTGGACGGAGATATCCTCACGGAAAGACAAGGTAAAGGCGGGTTCGGGTATGATCCTATTTTTCGTCCCAAAGATTATGATATGACATTTGCCGAGATGCCGCTTGAATTAAAAAACAGTATTAGCCACCGAGGACAGGCCATTAAGAAATTATTAGAATATTTGAAGACACTAAAAAAATAGACATCCTGCCAAACTGCAAACTGCCAATCACTAATACTTCACAAATTTCCCCGTCTGTATATAACTATTATTGTAAATGATACGATAAGTGTAAAGACCAAGGTTGTAAGAAGAAATATTTCTTGTAATCTTATTAAGACCTTTTTTAGCTTTTCCTGAAAAAATCACATCAATTTTTTTCCCATCAGATCCAAATATTTCTATAGTTACATTATCTGCATCACGCGCACGAGGGGGGAGTACAAAGTCAATGTTCAAATCTTCATTAGTGGGAGATGGATATGGAATTAAAGTGGTAAACTGGCTGCTGAAAGTAATACACTGCTCATTGTCTAAAGGGTTGTAATCAGGAATATGATTGACTATTTCGGCTTCCACGCATACATATTCTGTTGATTTATCGGAAAGTTCGTATTGCGCATTAAAAGTATATCTCTTGGTTTCACCTAGTTCAAGCGGATCTGAATGCAAGTCCCATGTTTCTTTGAATATTGTACCACCTACCGTACTTGCAATAAGATCAATAGCGAATATTTTTCTTGATCCCATATTTGTTATATCAGCAGAAAGAGTTACAAAATTACCATTGTTAATAATAGTATCCACATTCGATACAGCAATATCAGCAGTAGTAGCGCCTAAAGTCATTATCTGCTGAGTTTGATCTGTACAGCCATATTGGTTATAAGCGGTAAGGGTTACCGTGTCAATACCGTTTGTACTATATGTGTGTGAAGGGTTTTGCGCAATAGAATTATACCCGTCGCCGAAGTCCCATGAATAATTAAGAGCGCCCTGAGAGGTATTGCTGAATGTAACATTTAAAGGAGCTTCGCCATAATATTCATCAGGTGTAAATTCAGCAGTGGGCTTAGGATCAACCAGAACATTTTCAGAAACCGTATTTTGGCATCCGGCATTTGAAGTTACTGTAAGAGTAACCGGAACAAAACCGGTATCGGTAAATGTTATTACAGGATTTTTATTGTTCCATATCCCGAGATTCCCGATGTGCCACAACCAGGATGAAATAGAATCGGGTAATAACACCGAACTGGAATCAGAAAAGGCGTAAGGGTTTCCGGCGCATATATCTTGCGAAACAAACTCTGCCAATGGCAATGCATGTATCACTACTTGTTCGGTATCAGAAACAACACAACCGTTTATTGATTTTACAGTAAGAATAACAGGAAACGTGCCTGCCGAATCGAATGTAAATACAGGATTATTATGAGTGTTTGATTGCCCGTTCCCAAAATCCCATAACCAGTCTGTAATAAAGGCATAAACCGGAGTTTGCGTGGTATCGTTAAAGTAAACCGGATTGCCATCGCAAACATTGGAATATGTGAATCCAATTTTAGGCGCAATTCTTATTTCCACCGAATCCATTATAATTGAATCTGCGCAGCCAAATTCAGTGCTTACCACAAGCTTAACATGGTACCAGCCGGTAGAATCGAATGTGTGCAAAGCATTGGTGTCGGTGTAAAAGTTATTGGTGCTGTAAGGATCGCTGATAGTCCAGCTCCATGTATCCACATCGCCTACAGGGCTTATTGATTTATCTTTTAATAACAGCGGAACTCCCGAGCAGCCAAGGTGCGGCTGAAATGCAGGGGCTGGAATAGAGTAAACCGGCACTTGCTGGGTAACGGATTTTGAACATCCCTGTTGTGTTGTTACTGTATGGGTAACATTATAGTAACCTGCTGTAGCATAATAATGATTAAATGGATTGGAATTGTATAAAGTGTCAATGATCCCATCGCCAAAATTCCAGTAAAATGTACTTCCTGCTACAGGGTTAGATGTGTCATCAAAACCTGTTAATGCGGTATTGAAACAAACAGGAGTGTAATCAAATCCAACTGTTGGCGATGTTCCCTGAATTAAAACAGTAGCAGAATCTATTGCCACACAACCGCGGGCATTTGTAACAGTTACATAAATAGTATGCTGTCCTGAAATCCATGGTATAGTAAACAGGTCGTCTGTTCCTCCGTCAGACCACAAGTATGTAACGGCTTCATCTGCTCCGGTAGCAAGGCCTATATCATCGCCTGTACACACAGCTGTAATATTCCCAAGGCTTGCTTTTACAGGAAAAGAATCTGCCGTAATTATTATTTGCCTTGTAGCGGTACATCCCGAAGTATCAAATATAGTAAGAGTAACATTTTCCGGAGCCACAACATTTATTGAACTTTCGGTAGAATTAGAGGGCAGCCACAGGAAAGTGTATGGCACGCTTAAACCTGTATTTAATGTAATAGTTGCTCCAAAGCAGGCAGTATCGTTGTGAACAGCAATAATTGGTTTATGAACAATAACCGTATCTGTGGAATGAAAACCGAAAACATCGGTAACCGAAACCCAATATGCGCCGCCCGAATTAACAGTAATACTTGAAGTAGTTTCCCCAGTGCTCCAGTGATAATTTAAAAACCTGGGGCTTGCATTAAGTGTAGTATCGCAGAAATTATTTGCCCATATATCCGGACCTATGTTTACAGGAGGAGCGTATTTGTAATGAAGGTATTGTTCTATGGTTTGCCTGTCAGTTGTGCTTAATGCCTGGTTGTAAACTAAAATTTCGGCAATGTCACCATTAAATGGGACTTGGTAAGCGTGACTATAATCTCCAATTTTGTAATTAGTATTGGTAAAAGATTGAGTAATATCTTGATTATTAGCCCATGCTTTATATTGCCCATTTATATATGCTTTTGCTGATATATTTATATTCTTTACAAATGATACCATATTAAA